>CAVJKI010000068.1:0-8677 GCA_963649995.1 Sodaliphilus sp. | reverse complement strand
GTAAGCATGGTTGACATTTTCGTGATAAGCTCGTCGGGGTCGCTTTTCATGCCGCCCTCAAGCCAGTCAAGCACGATTCCCACAATAGCGTACTTATAGAATGACGCTATGAATTTCTTATCCTCGTCCGAAACATTCAGTTCAAGCTGTTTTGATGCCTTATCGATGAACTTGTTTACAAAGTCGAGTGATACGCTGTAGAGGTAGCGTTCTATCGTTTCACGGTGGAGCGAGTTATAAACGTGATACACAAGCTTCTTATTTTCTTTTACGAAGCAAAGCCCTGTCTTCAGACCTTCCTCCCACAACTGACCGATTACCATTTCATCTACGGATTTCTGTGCCTCTGAAAGAAAAATCTCCTCAAGAAGCTGATATATATCGCTGTAATGATAGTAGAATGTATTGCGGTTTACCCCGCAGTCGTCTGTTATATTTTTTACTGTTATTTTATCTAAAGGCTGAGCGCTCAGCAGTTTTTTGAAAGATTCCTGTATAGCTCTTTTGGTAAGTGCCGACATATTACCTCCGTTTTATGTATAATTTCAGTTGTTCCTTTTTCTGTGGTTATTATTATACAACATTGCAGTAAAAATTTCAAGTTTTAGACAAAAAGCCTTGTTTGCCTAAAAATCAGTCAATTTTTATTGATTGCATAAAATTTGAACATCTTACCTTGATTGACCGTTGTAGAAGCAATGAAAACAGGATAGAATATAGCTGTAAAGAAAAAGAAAGGAATGAAAACCATGAGATTTATCAAACGTGCAAAAACAGCATATATTTCCGCTTGTGCCGCTATATCGGTCATCGGACTTATATTGATTATTTTCCCGCAGATCTCAATGCTTGCTGTATGCTATATGCTCGGTATTGCCGCTATAGTATTCGGTATCGTAAAGATTACGGGATATTTTTCATCAGACCCATACGGTCTGGCGTTTCAATTTGACTTTGCATTCGGTATTATAGCAATACTGCTCGGGCTGATAGTAATTCTTCATCCCGGCAACGTAATGGCTCTGGTACCTGTCATAATGGGTATTTATTTTATGATTGACGGAGTGATGAAAATTCAGACTGCCGTTGATGCAAAGCGTTTCGGCGTAAGCGGCTGGTGGCTTATCCTTGTCGGAGCAATTCTTACAGGCGGAATCGGAATACTGCTGCTTGTCAATCCTTTTGAGAGTGCAGTTGCCCTTACAATTCTGCTCGGAATAACGTTGCTTGCCGACGGTATATCAAATATATGGATCGCCGCATATACAGTCAAGGCTATAAAGAAAGAAGTACACGCCGATGACAAAATCTATGTAGAAACAAGCAACAGGGAGGATAAAGATGATTAAGCTAGGCAAATGGATAACAAAGCACAGAGTAATCATTCTTATTGTTGCGGTCGCACTGCTGATACCCTCGGTACTCGGTATGATAGCAACAAGAATCAATTACGATATGCTGAATTACCTGCCCGACACTATGGAAACCATACAGGGACAGGATATTCTGCTGAATGACTTCGGCAAGGGCGCATTCAGCATGATAATCGTGGAAGACATGGAGCTGAAGGACGTTTCCGCTCTGAAAGAAAAAATCGAAGCGGTCGATCACGTTGACTCTGTAATATGGTACGACACAATTGCAGATGTTTCAATTCCTATGGATATGCTTCCCGACAAGATAAAAGACGCATTCAATACCGACCATTCAACGGTCATGGCGGTTTTCTTTGACACATCGACATCAGCCGATGAAACAATGGAAGCTATCAATTCAATAAGAGATGTAACGAACAATCAGTGCTTCGTTTCAGGTATGTCGGCAATGGTAACCGACCTTAAAAACCTTTGCGAGCAGGAAGAACCGATCTATGTTGCTATTGCAGTTGTTCTTGCAGTAGTAGTTATGATGCTCTTTATGGATTCATTCCTGATTCCGATTATCTTCCTTGCAAGTATCGGTATGGCTATTCTCTACAACTTAGGCAGTAACTACTTCTTAGGTGAGATAAGCTACATAACAAAGGCACTTTCCGCTATCTTACAGCTCGGTGTTACAATGGACTATTCGATCTTCCTTTGGCACAGCTACAACGAGCAAAAGGTAAGATTTGACGGTGATAAAGAACGTGCAATGGCACACGCCATTTCAAACAGTATCATCTCAGTAGCCAGCTCGTCAATAACAACAATCGCAGGCTTCCTTTCAATGTGCTTCATGAGCTTTACGCTCGGCGCAGACCTCGGTATAGTAATGGCTAAAGGCGTTGTATTCGGACTTATCGGTTGTGTAACGATTCTTCCGTCACTTATCCTTGTATTTGATAAGGCGATCGAAAAGACAAGACACAAACAGCTTATGCCGAAGTTCGACAAAATAGCAAAGTTCATTACAAAGCGTTCATGGATATTCCTTATAATATTCGCAGTGCTTATCGGACCTGCGGTTTACGGCTACAACAACACAGCAAAGTATTACGACCTGAGCCAGACAATGCCACAGGATATGGATTTCGTAATTGCCAACACAAAGCTGAAAGACGATTTCGGAATGTCGAACGTTCACATGATACTTGCCGATTCAAAGCTCTCACAGAAAGACGCAAAGGATATGCTTGATGAAGTAAGCAAGGTCGACGGCGTTAATTTAGCGGTTGGATTTGACTCACTGATAGGCTCATCGGTACCGGCAGAGATAATTCCCGATTCAATATCCGAGGTGCTTAAACGCGACAAGTACCAGCTTATGCTTGTAAGCAGTGAATACGGTACGGCAACAGATGAAGTCAATAATCAGATAACCGAAATAAACAATATCATAAAGAAATACGACAACTCGGCAATGCTTATCGGTGAAGCTCCTTGTACAAAGGACCTTATCGAAGTAACCGACAGGGACTTCAAGGTAGTTGACGTTATTTCTATAGCCGCCATCTTCCTTATCATCTTAGTTACCTTCAAGTCGATTTCACTTCCGCTTATACTTGTATCGGTAATTGAGTTTGCTATCTTCGTAAACCTCGGCATTCCTTGCTACACAGGTACAGAGCTTGCGTTCATTGCTCCTATCTGTATAAGTACTATCCAGCTCGGTGCTACCGTTGACTATGCGATCCTTATGACAACAAGATACAAAAAGGAACGTAGTAAGGGCAATGATAAGAATGAATCAATATACACAGCGCTTAAATCTTCGATACCCTCAATTATCGTAAGTGCGCTCGGATTCTTCGCCGCAACATTCGGTGTAGGTATTTATTCAAATGTAGATATGATAAGCTCACTGTGTGCTCTTATGGCAAGAGGCGCTATCATCAGTATGGTATCGGTAATCCTGTTATTACCCGCTATGCTCAAGCTTTTTGATAAAATCATAATCCACACAAGTCTTGGCTTCAAGGAAGCAAGAGAAGCAGGCAAAAAGACGAACTGAGAAAGGACAATTGCATGAAAGAGATAAGAAAAAAGATTATAAAGATAGTTTCAATAGTACTTGCAGCCGCAATGATAGGCACATCTTCGGGATTGCTTGCATTCGCTGCTCAGAACGGTAATGATGATAACACATCTTCATCAGTTTCCGACAGTGCCACAGCAACAAGCAACAGTGAAAAGAAGCACTCCGACACCGACGGCAAAGAAGAAACAGTTTATATTATCGCCAACGCAGACGGCACAACAAAGAAAGTCATCGTCAGCGACTGGCTGAAGAACGGCTCTCAGAATTCTTCGATAGAAGATGAAACATCACTGAAGGACGTAAAAAACGTAAAGGGTAATGAAAGCTTCACAAATAACGGCGAAAATTACACATGGGCGGCAAACGGCAGTGATATCTACTACCAGGGCACTACCGACAAGGCTCTTCCCGTTGATATGAAGATTACATATACTCTCGACGGCAAGACAGTAACCCCCGATGAGATCAAGGGCAAGAGCGGTAAGGTAACTATCCGTTTCGATTACACAAACAACGAAAAGCGTACCGTAACGGTTGACGGCAAGAGCATGGATATGTACGTTCCTTTCCTTATGGTGACAGGAACAGTGCTTGATAATGAGAAGTTTACAAACATTCAGGTTACAAACGGTAAGCTTGTAAATGACGGTGACAGATCTGCCGTTCTCGGTTTTGCACTTCCCGGTATGCAGGAAAATTTAGACCTTGACAAGGACGATTACGAGATTCCCTCATACGTTGAGATCAGCGCAGATGTCAAGAATTTCGAGTTTCTTACCTGTATGACAGTCGGAACGACCGAGTTGTTCAATGAGGTAGATACAGATAAGATTAGCATGGACGACATCGACGGTACTATCAAGGAGTTTACAGACGCTGTCGACCAGCTTTCAGACGGTTCTTCACAGCTTTACGACGGACTTGTTACACTGTTTGAGAAGTCGGGTGAGCTTGCTGACGGCACAAAACAGCTTGCAGACGGTGCAGGAACACTCTATGACGGAACAGGTACTCTCGTAAGCGGTGTAAACGACCTCAAGGACGGTGCAGACGCACTGAATACAGGTGCGGTACAGTTAAAGGACGGTACAGTATCCTTAGTAGTCGGCATCGGCAACTTAAAGAGCGGTGCTAAGGCACTTGACGATGGCGCAGGACAGTTAAAGGATGGTACAGGTACTCTTGTAAGCGGCGTTGAAGACTTAAAGAGCGGTGCAGATGCTCTGAATACAGGTGCAGGACAGTTAAAGGACGGTACATCGGCATTGGTAAGCGGTGCAAAAGACCTTGTTTCAGGTACACATCAGCTGAACAGCGGTGCGGCTTCACTTGACAGCGGTGCATCTCAGGTAGAAAGCGGTGCAGGTCAGGTAAGTGCGGGAGCAACACAGCTCAGCAACGGTCTTGGTCAGCTTTCATCAAACAGCGCACAGCTTAATGCAGGTGCAAAGCAGGTATTTGAAACTCTGCTTTCTACTGCTGAAGCTCAGATAAAGGCTTCAGGTCTTACAGTTCCTACACTCACAATTGAGAACTACAAGACTGAGCTTAATAAGCTTGTTGATTCTCTTGACAAGGATAAGGTATATGAGCTTGCTTACAATACAGCACTTGAAAAGGTAACAGCAGAGGTTGAAAAGAATAATGACGCTATCACGGCAGGCGTTACCGAAGCTGTACAGGCAAAAGTGCTTGAAGCAGTTCTCAAATCCGCAGGCTATAATATGACAGCCGAGCAGTACAATGCCGCAGTCAAGGCAGGACAGATTCCCGAAGCCGTACAGGCTCAGGTCGATGCCGCAGTATCCGCACAGATGGCAACCGATACAATAAAGGCTCAGATAAGCGCAAATGTTGACGCTCAGAAGAAACAGCTTATCGAACAGAACATGAACAGCGAAGCTGTCACAACGCAGATCAATGAAGCGGTAGAAAAGGCTCAGGCAGGTCAGACAACGATAAAGAATCTTATCACACAGCTCGATTCTTATAATCAGTTCTACACAGGTCTTACACAGTATACAGCAGTAGTTGACAGCGCATACAGCGGCTCAGAGACTTTGACAGCAGGCGCATCACAGCTTTACAGCGGTACAAAGGATCTCCATAGCGGCGCTACACAGCTTAAGAATGGCACACAGCAACTTACAAGCGGTGGCTCAACACTTATTGCAGGCGTAAACCAGCTTGATAAGGGCGCAGGCGACTTAAGGGACGGTACAGTAAGCCTTGTTACAGGCGTTGGTACTCTCCAGAGCGGTGCAAATGATCTCAATAAGGGCGCAAGCGATCTGAAAGACGGTACGGCAAGCCTCGTTGCAGGTGTAAACACACTTTATGACGGCGGAGTTCAGCTTGATAACGGCGCAGGACAGTTAAAGAACGGTACGGTAAGCCTTGTTGCTGGCGTAGGTACACTTCACAGCGGCGCTTTACAGCTCCATGAGGGCGCAGGTAGCCTTAAGGACGGCGCAGATCAGCTGAATGACGGTGTAGCAACTCTCATCGACGGCGTTAAGCAGTTAAGAGACGGTGCTAAGGAACTTAACGACGGTATGAATGAGTTCAACGAAAAGGCTGTCAAGAAGATAGTTGACGCTGTTGACGGCGATATAGCAGGTCTTGTTGACAAGCTGAAAGCTACGGTAGCCGCAGGCAAGGATTACGATACATTCGCAGGCAAGTCCGACAAAATGGAGGGTACTGTAAAGTTCATTTACAGAACAGAAAGTATCTCCGCAGATGACTGATAATTAAACAAAAGCTTCAAAAAGGCTCTGAAGGGTTGAAAGACTTTTTCAGAGCCTTTTTCATATTATGATATTACAAATGTCATATCGGAAAATACCGTTTGTAACTGGTGTATACTGCCTTAAAGCTGTATAATAAGTACAGTGATAAAACAACCGAAAGGGGAATGAATAATGATATTTGCCTCAATCAGTAATCTAGTAAAAAACTACGGCAATCACTGTGCAGTAGACAATCTCAGTTTTAATGTAAACGAGGGTGAGATATTCGGACTGATAGGTCCTAATGGAGCAGGAAAGTCAACGACTATAAACATAATCACCACGCTGGACGAAATGACTTCGGGAAGCGTGACGGTAGACAGTATGGATATAGTAAAGCAAAGAGCGGAGATAAGACGTATAATCGGATGTGTTCCGCAGGAGATAGCTGTTTATCCTTATCTGACAGCAAAGGAAAACGTTGAGTTTTTCGCTTCACTATACGGATTCAAGGGTGAACAGCTTCATAAGAACGCAATGCTTGCTCTTGAATTTGCGGGTCTTGCCGATAAGGCTGACATGAAACCGAAAAAGATGTCAGGCGGTATGAAGCGCAGACTTAATATAGCCTGCGGAGTTGCACATCAGCCGAAGCTGATCGTTATGGACGAGCCGACAGTCGGCGTTGACGCTCAGTCAAGAGAGCATATCATGAATTCGATTAGGAAGCTTCGTGAAAACGGAGCGACTGTTATATATACCTCTCACTATATGCATGAGGTCGAGGAGATCTGCGACCGTGTAGCTATAATAGATAAGGGCAGACTGATTGCGGAGGGTACTCAGCAGGAGCTTATTACAATGATAACCGACAGCTGCACGGTACATATCACTACAAAGCAGTGTGACAGCGAAACAAGAAACAGAGTATCAAGGGCTGTTTCCTGCCTGCCCGATGTAAACAGAGTGCAGTTTGAAGATAATATGATAAGCGTTGATATGAGCATCAATTGTAACGATATATCTCACGTTATTAGTGAGCTTGTAAAGCATAATCTGCCTGTACTTGAGGTCAATACGGAAAAGCCTGATATGGATACGGTTTTCCTTTCGCTTACAGGACACGAAATACGTTAAGGAGCGGAAATATGCTTAGTTTGATTATAAAACAGATGAGAGAATATTTCAGAAGCCCCGTCAACGTATTCATGGGATTGCTTTTTCCTGTGCTTCTGGTATTCTTTCTCGGAACTATGTTGCAAAGTCTTGATATTGCCGACTATGACATCGGTGAAATTACACTGCAATACAATGTTTCGAAAACAGACGAACAAAGCGGTAAGGCATTTACTGAGTTTCTTGACAATATCGACATGATAAAGTCAGAAAAGATAAGCGACAGCCAAAATGCTTTAACGCTTACCGATAAAGGCGATATAGACGCATATATTGAGCTTAAAAACGGGGAAATTTTATTATATAACGGGAGAAACGAAATTGCAAACAGGGCTCTCGGCTCTATAATGAATTCTTATATTGCCGTATCAGATACATACTACAATATAGCTTCAACCGATCCGTCACTGCTGATGAATATTGATAACACAGATACAGATAAAGCTTATGTCGAGCAGGAGGGTCTGGGTGTTACACGCAGTATGCTTGACTATTACGCAGTCAGCATGACTGTAATGATGATATTCATGGCGCACATGATGATGGGCAGTACGGCTTTCAAGGACGAGGAGAAAATATTCACAATGTCCCGTCTGTACCTGTCACCGCTTGGCAGAACAAAGCTGTTTTTCGGCAAACTCATCGGAATACTACCGTCTGCCGTTATCGGCAATGCCGTGATAATGGTTATATCATCGTTTGTGTTCGGTGCAAGATATTGTGATAATTTTGTAGGAAATCTGCTTTTATTCCTGCTGTTCTCCTGTTGCTCGCTTGCGGCGATCGCCGTAGGTATGCTGATAGGCGTAATTGTGAAAATACCTGCCGAGGGTGTTATAATTCCGCTTGCGTGGACAATTCTGTTCTTCTCAGGCTCATTTTCAAAAGAAATATTTCTGGAAGGCTTCAGCGACAAGCTTCCGCCTTATCTTATTCAGCAATCAGCGTTCAGGCTTACGCTTTACGGCGAAAGCACCGATGCGGTAATAACTATAGCTGTATGCCTTGCCGTAACAGTTGTTGTATCGCTTATCGGTGCGGTGATATTCCGCCGTAAGAAAACAGTCTGAAAGGGGAGTGTATTATGAATAATATAAAAACCGTATTTTTCGGTATGTTAAGACGCCTTAAAATTGCGCTTGTAATCGCACTTCTCGCAGGGCTTGGCAGTATAGCGCTGTATTTTTGCGGCAGACCGATAGCCGATGTGTATTCAGTTGAAGATAAAATAGATGTTGCTGTGATCGACAATGACTGCTCGGTGCTTTCGGATAAGCTTAAAAGCTATCTTAACGATAAGATAAATATGA
>CAVJKI010000067.1:0-8819 GCA_963649995.1 Sodaliphilus sp. | reverse complement strand
TTCGTTCTCCTCTTTTCAGTGCCCTCTCGTTTGAGTGCTTGTCTATTATAGCACGCTTTTCGTGCTTTGTCAACATATTTTACGTTTTAATTTTGCACAAATGGCTTTTAAACATTTTATTTAGCTGTTGTGCAAAATGTTAATTGATACAATATGCAGATTTGCTCCCACAATATATAGTTATCAACAGGCGCAGCCCTTCTTGTTGAAAATCGAGGAGCGTTAAAAAATAAATTTTAAATGCCGCCGTATAATAACTGCGGCGGCACTATTATATGCAATTTACTTTTCTTCATTCAGCTCTGAAATAATTCTTACAAAGCTGTCAATATCGTTAAAGTCACGGTATACCGACGCAAATCTGATGTATGCGACCTTATCAATATCCTTAAGTCTGCGCAAAACGAGTTCGCCGATTTCATCGGAGGTAACTTCCCTCCTGAACTGGTTTTTAAGCTCCTGTACAATATCCTCAACCATCTTTTCAAGATCTTCTATCTGTACAGGGCGCTTGACCGTAGCCCTTGCCAGTCGGTTTATCAGCTTATCACGGTCAAAAGGCTCTATTGTATTATCCTTTTTAACAACCATGAGCGGTATAGTTTCAACCATTTCATAGGTGGTAAAACGGCATTTGCACGACAAGCACTCACGTCTTCGGCGTATTTTATTTTCCGCAGGTCTGCTGTCAATTACCTTGCTGTCCTCATATCCGCATTCGGGGCATTTCATGTGTTTTCCTCGCTTTCGCTCTTTTCGGGATTTCCATATCCTATATTATTTATGTATTTTAACACATTTTTTCGCTGTTTTCAAGCATTTTTTATAAATTATAAGCCCATTTTATACTTATTGTATAACTTCTGCATATTGCCTGCGCATGAGGCAAGCTCATCATAACTGTTGTAATTCTCACGGTAAAGCTCTACTATCATTGCGTTGTCGTACTTTATTTTTTCAAGCTCCCTGAACAAATGATTGAAATCAAAGCTGCCTTTTCCTATAGGTAAGCAATCACAGCTTGAATCTCCGTCGCTCACATGAAGATGCACCACTTTATCGCCGATAATGTCAAGAAGCCTGAACGGATCGACATTACTGCGCCTTGCCTGCTTTAAATCAACGACAAATCTTACCTCGTCGCCGAGTTGGTTTAGCATCTCCTCTATAAATTTTACGCTGCTGCTTTTGCAGTAGCAAATATTCTCCTGAGCTACCGTGACGCCGTATTCACGGGCTGTGCGGTACAAACGCAGATAGCGCTCCATGTACCTTTCGTCCGGCACCTTTGAACTAAGCATAGCTCCGTGAAGTACAAATACGTTTGCGCCCAGCTCTGCCATAACTTCAAAATACCTCTTATATATATCTATGAGATATTCGGTCCTTCTCGGATAATCACCGAAAATGAAAAGTGTTTCCATCGGTGACGAAAACGGGTGCATCGACTTGACGTTGATTCCGTATTCACCGATAATTCTCCTCAGCTCGACAAGCACCTGTCCTTCCAGCTCGTCAACCGAGTTTATGAATATCTCAACATTCTTTACTCCGCGCTCGGCAAGCTCATAAAGCGCCTTTTCTGTTTCAAGCGGATAAAGACAAGCCGTTGATACACCAATATCCATTTTCGTTACTTCCTTTCATTTTTTAGCTGAGCAAGGAATAAATATTGCCGATAATTGAAATGATAAGCGGTAATACATACACAGCCGCCAATACGCCTGCAAGCAGTATATACACACCTACTCTGCACACGCCGTCAAGCCGCTCGGCGACAGCAAGTATTCTTTTTCGCAGGACTATATAAAGTACAAGAGCAACAAGTCCTGCACAGCTCAATATCACACCCTGCTTAAGTCCCCTGGGGCAGAAGCTTATAGCTATATCGTTATTGCCTTCTTCAAGCCTTACAGCCATAAAGCCGGTCATTGAGCGGTATATTTCGGTATCCTTACCGTTTATCTGAGCTGAAAAGCCGCTGTCATACGGTACGGACAGGAACAGCCACTGATCTTTTTTTGCATTGTCAACCGTTCCTCTGATATTGCCTCCGTCTGCGGTAAGCTCAGCAGTTTTGGTATCGTCTATAGCTTTTTTCAGCTTATCAAGCGACAGACCGTAAATTCCGTAGCTTGAACAATAGGCGCTCTGATTTACGTCAACATCAATGCTGACACTCTCGTTTTCAAACGTTCCGAGATACAAAAGTCCGTTACTGTCCTGATTCGGGAATGACAAATCAAATTTTATTCCGTTGACATAAATGGCAAACGAACCGTTTATATGCTCCTTGATATTTCTCGTCACCAAGTCGAAGCAATCAAAATACAGCGCCTGTTTTCCGTCAATTTTCAGCTTATAGCTCAGAGTAGCTATTCTCGTGTCGCTCTGCGGAGTAAAATAATACATTCCGTCATGATAAGCGTATCTGACGTTTTTCTCTCCCGTATGCTCATACTCCGTGAATAACAGTTCGTTTCCCGTATTGAGCAGATTTTTAGCGAAATACTCCTGAATAACTATACGCTCCGCTTTAGGCAGTTCTTCACACAAAGAAAGGTCGCTGTCGGTAACTATGCCGAGCGGCAGATAGTACTCGCTTTCGTAAATCGAATAGTTCTTGTCACGGTAAATAACAGGCTCCCGTGCGCTGAATTTTTCGACATAATATTTTATATTCATAACGGCGTCGGTAAGCGCCGTGCCGCCGTTGCCCGTCACCTCCATCCAGTAGGACGAGTAACCGAGCCGCTTCATCGCATACATATAATGCTCCGATGTAAGCGAGGTATAATGCGCTATAGTCGGATAGCCAAGTCCGCCGATAAGGTTTGCGTCAAAATATTTCTTCGGCCACTGTGCAAGCTTGACTCTGTAAAAATCATCATCTTCGGGAATTTTACCCTCAAGCTCTATTGCGTTATTGTACTTTACGGGAGTATAGGCAGCCGCACCTATATAGACATTTGCGTTAAATACGCTTTCGGCAACAACTATCGCTGCCAGCACCGAGCATACAGCCTTGAAAGTAAGCTTTTTGAACACGCCGAACGCCATCGCAAGAACATATAAAGCTGTGAATCCGCAGAAAATTATTATAAGCAGGAAGAACGATTCCGAGCTTCCCCACAGCGTCGATACATAAGAATCAAGCTCATATCTGAATCGGCAATAAAACCATATCGAAAAAGCAAAGAAAATAACACTTGCGGCTGTTATTCCGATAAGATAGCCTTTTTTGTTCTTTTTTGCATAATCGCCCGACTTAGTATGCGACAGCTTTACCGCCGCATAGGTCAGCATAATAAGCGTAGTCATGTAGCCGTACCGCATAGGAAACGCCATATAGTCGCCCGTGTGCCACATCTTATTTATCGGCTCAAATATTATCGGCAGCATCATTAAAAATGCCATCAGCGCATAAAATCTGCTGCTTTTGCTTTTTCTCCGCAGAAAATAAACGATAAACGCCGCAACGGAAAAGCCTGTACAGAATATAAGAGGAAGATTTGTATATATACCCGCAAATACCGCAGATTCAAATAAACCCTTGAGTACATTTGCCCCTCTTGCCGAGGATAAATACTGAACAAAACTGGGAAGCCATACGACCGCCGAAATCAGTGCCGCTATGGCACAGCCGATTATAAATCTCGGTGCAATGCCTTTTGTGCTACCTTTTTTTCTGTTGAGAAACAGGAATACGCCGAAAAACAGTATCGTGAACAGCACAACCATATAGCTGAGATAGTAGTTCAGCACCAGCATTCCGACAAGGCAGAATATAAGCCCGCATATACGTTTGCGCTTTATCAGCGAATTGAACGATATAAGCAAGAGCGGGAAGAAATACATTACATCAAGCCATACCGTGTTCTGATAAAACAGCATAGCATATCCGCTGAACGAATACATTACGCTGAACAGCGCCGAATATGTGGCATCAAGCTTCTTGTGGCAGGTGCGGAAATATGCGTTCGCCGTAATTGCACAGACCGCCATTTTCATCAGCGTCATGATGTTCATAAAAACCATCATATCCGCTTTGTCGATAAACACTACAAGAAGCGAAAAAGGACTTGATATAAAGAACAGAAATACACCGAGGAAATTCATTCCTCCTGCATTCTGCCAGTTGAAGAAAAAATCTCCCTTTCCCTCAAGTATATCCTTGAAATCAAGTAAAAGCGGAAGCACCTGCTGGTGCATATCACACCACGCCAGCGTCTTATCTCCGAACGGATAAAGTCCGCTGCCAGCAAACACCGCAAGCCCGATTATTATTACGGCTAACGGCGGTATAATAAGCGTAAGCAGGAGCTTCGGACTGCGAATGATCATATTAAGATGTTTCGTGATGTTTTTAGTAATGTCTTTTTTCAAAACGTCCTCCTGGAATATATCTTTCTCTCCCATTTGGTTTTTGCAGAATATCTGATTTTAAATTCAAAAGCCGCAAAGAACAGATGTGCTATGCGGCTTTTTATATTGATTGAATTTCTGAGCCGCAGGTAATTAAACCATAAGCTTCTTTGTGTCTACTGCTGCCTTTGAAGCAAGATTCTTTGTATCCTTCCTGCCCTCGCCTTTTCCTGCGTCAGTGTAATTCTTGCCGTGCTTTTCCTGCCAGAGTACCCACAGAGGACCTGAAATGCAAAGCGAAGAATAAGTACCGCAGATAAGACCTGCCATCATAGGAATAGCAAATGTCATTATCGACGTAACTCCGCAGATAGCGCATACAACGCAGATTGCAAGAACTGCAAAAGCGGTTGTAACAGTTGTGTTTACAGAACGTGTTATTGACTGAGTGATACTCATGTTAACAAGCTCTTTAAGTGAAAGCGAGCTGCCGTAAAGGTTACGGTTCTCTCTTATACGGTCATAAACAACGATTGTGTTGTTGATCGAGTTACCGAGTACCGTAAGAACAACCGCCATGAAGTTGGCGTCTATCGGGAAACGGCAGAATACGAATACCGCATAAACCATGATACAGTCGTGAACAAGCGCAACCAGTGCAAATACACCGGCTGAAAGACCGCCGATTTTCTTGAATCTGAAAGCAATGTAGATAACCAACAGAACGAACGAGAACAGTACCGCAACAAGGCACTTTAAGAAGAACTCAGTACCCGATGTGGGATTAACGTCCTGGCTGTTTACAAGATTAAGGTCATTATCCTTGAGAGATTCCTGGAGCTTGTCTGTTAAAGCTGTCTGCTTGTCGGCTGTAAGGCCCTCGGAAGATGAGAAGGAGATCTCAACCGTTTCAAGCTCGCTGTTCATTGAAGAACCTGTAGTAACAGTGACAGCACCGTAGTTCTCGCCCTCTACTATCTTCTTTACAGCGTCTGTATCTATCTGTCCGGTATAGCTGTATGTCAGCATTGTACCGCCCTTGAATTCGATAGCCATTTGTACACCGAAAATGAAGTTGAATATAAGCGTTATCACGATAATCACTATCGGTATACCAAAAAGAATGTTTCTCTTGCCTATGAAATCTAAAGACTTTATATTATTCATTTTGAAGCACCGCCTTCCGTTGCGGCAGCCTTTTCAGCGGCACGCTTCTTAGCAGATTTTCCACCGTAAAGGGCAGGATTTCTGAATATCTTGAATCTGGAAAGCGACATTGTCATAAGTCTTGTCGCAAAGATACCGAACAGGAAGTTCAGTATAACGCCGACCATCAGAGTATAACCGAACGAGTAGATCGTACCCTCTGTGGAAGCACCGAACATGAAGAATACGGGCTTAAGTATGGTCGAAGCAAGGCTGTCGGGAGTACCGAACGCACCCATAAGTATGATAGCAACGATAATCATTGTTATGTTGCCGTCGAATACCGCACTGAACGCTCTCTTATAGCCTGTAGCAATTGCAGTATCTATTGTCTTGCCGCTGTTTATTTCTTCCTTGATACGCTCACCCGTGATTACGTTAGCGTCAACGCCCATACCTACCGCAAGAATGATACCTGCGATACCGGGAATTGTAAGCGTAAAGCTGTTTGAGAACGGGAAGAAGCCTGTTATTGCGCAAAAAGTACCTGCAACCTGACCGATAAGACCGATAACTGCAACAACACCGGGCAGTCTGTACAGTGCAATCATGAATATCATGATAAGAACGAATGCGATAACGCCGGCAATTGCCATAGCGTCACGGGCGCCTGTACCGAGTGTAGGCGAAATCGTGCTGAAGCTTGATGTTTCAAGCTTGAAAGGAAGCGCACCGCCGTTTATCTGATCGGCAAGCTCCTTAGCGTCGTCAGCAGTGAAATTACCGCTGATAGTAGCCTCGCCGCCGCTGATCTCCTCTCTTACGGTAGCTGTGGAAATGCATTTGTCGTCCATATATGTTGAAATATAGCCGTTGCTTGAAGCAAGTCGCTTTGTAACCTCAGCAAACTTTTCCTTGCCGCTGTCCTTCAGCTTTAAGGATACCATGTACTCATATTCATTACTGCTTCCGCTCTTGAGCTGATATACGGCAGATGCCTTTTCAACGTCCGAGCCGGAAATTATAAGCGGAAGATCCTCGTATGTCTGATCGTCGGACAGCGAGCTTTCAGCACCCTCTCTGAATGTAAGGAGCGCTGTAGCGCCAAGCTCCTTTACAGCAGCTTCAGGGTCAAAGCTGTCGTCCTCAGCCTGCCACGGGAAACGTACTATGATCTTATCGTTTCCGTAGTCAACATAAACCTCGTAGTCTGTAATGTTGTTTGCAACAAGTCTTGTTTCAACGATCGACTTTGCCGCATCGACCTCATCATCGGTCGCATCGTAGTCTGCCGGCGATGTAAATGTTACGTCAACGCCGCCTCTGATATCAATACCCCAGCGAATATCACTGACACCTCTTATTATAGTTGTCGAAAAATCGCCGTACTGGGTATGAACACCGAAAAATACTATGCCCGTAAATGCCAGTATAACTGCCAGCACTATAAAGAATACAGGCTTTTCCACTCTTTTCAAATGTTTCACTCCGTTTCTGTGCGTGAGCACATCCTGTTAATTTATACATTATAGTATTATACTATAATGATTTCCATTAGTCAAGAAAATTTGTAAATTTCACATTTCCGTGTACAAATTTATACGGAAAGCTCAGCCTTTTCACCGAGTACGTCCTTGTTTTTCTCAAGAACGGGCTTTATGCACTTGTTGAGGAAGGCAGTAACCTGACTTGCGCTTCTGCCCGTATAATTTTCGGGAATAAGTCTTGCTTCTATTTCTTCCTTTGTCGTCATGAAGTCGGGGTCTGCGGCGATTCTGTCAACAAGGTCGTTCTCTCCGCCTTCTTCCTTTATCACTTTACCTGCGGCAATGCTGTGCTGTCTTATCTTCTCGTGAAGCTCCTGTCTGTTTCCGCCCTTCATAACGGCGTCCATCATAATGTTTTCGGTAGCCATGAAAGGAAGCTCCTTCATAACTCTTGCACGGATAACCTTTGGATATACGACCAGTCCGTTTGTGATATTCAGCATGATATTGAGTATTGCGTCGGTTGCAAGGAAAGCCTCCGCTACTGCGATACGCTTGTTGGCGCTGTCGTCAAGAGTTCTCTCAAACCACTGCGTGCCTGCCGTGAACGCAGGATTAAGAGTATCTATCATTACATATCTTGAAAGCGATGTGATTCTCTCCGCTCTCATAGGATTTCTCTTATAAGGCATAGCAGACGAGCCTATCTGATTCTTTTCAAAGGGTTCCTCCATCTCCTTGAAGTTTGCAAGGATACGAAGGTCGTTTGAGAACTTTGAGCAGCTCTGTGCGATACCGCCGAGTACGTTTACTATTCTGCTGTCTACCTTTCTTGAATATGTCTGACCGCTTACGTGAACGCACTCCTTGAAGCCCATTTCCTCAGCTATCATATGTTCAAGCTTTTCTATCTTTTCCTCGTCGCCGCCGAACAGCTCCATAAAGCTTGCCTGTGTACCTGTAGTACCCTTTTGCCCGAGGAGCTTAAGATTGCCCATCTGATATTCCAGATCCTCAAGGTCCATCAGAAGCTCATTCATCCACAGCGTCGCACGCTTACCTACAGTAGTCAGCTGTGCGGGCTGTAAATGCGTATATGCAAGACAGGGCATATCCTTATACTTGTCGGCAAATGAAGCAAAGTTTGCAATTACATTCACAAGCTTTCTGTGTACTATCTTCATAGCGTCACGCATTACTATAACATCGGTGTTATCGCCGACATAACAGCTTGTAGCGCCCAAATGGATTATACCCTCTGCCTTAGGACAGCACTTTCCGTATGTATGAACGTGCGCCATAACGTCATGGCGGAGCTTCTCCTCCTCCTCTGCGGCATACACAAAATCAATATCGTCAATATGAGCTTCCAGTTCATCAACCTTTTCCTGCGTCACCTGCTCAAGTCCGAGCTTCATTTCAGCTCTCGCAAGAGCGACCCACAGTCTGCGGAATGTTGAAAACTTCTTCTGTGCAGAGAATGTGAACTGCATTTCCTCGCTCGCATATCTTGTACAAAAAGGGCTTTCATAGGTTTCGTAATTTGTCATTATAAGTAACCGTCCTTTTCATCTCATCGGATTTTTAGCTTTATATGTATCCCGGCAAACTATGCCGCAGACACACAACAATACATTATATATTCTACCACAATTTGTCCCTGTTCGCAATAGCAAACATCATTTTTTCTTCAAACTCTCCTTTATAATTGCCGCTTTTACGGCATTTTCCCTTTACCCGTGACCTCCGTTTTACCACTTCTTATTTCTGAAACAGCCGTTGACGCAGAATATTTTCATTCAAAATTCCGCATAATAAAGC
>CAVJKI010000066.1:0-8982 GCA_963649995.1 Sodaliphilus sp. | reverse complement strand
AAATAGAACCGCTTGACAAATTAATTAATTGCGATAAAGAGGTTGAACGTGAGTATCGCTGGAGTATCACAATAGCAGACGGAGAGTGTACAAATGTTGTGTTTATGTATTATATAGATGAATTTACGCATTATGAAGAATAAATTATATTCTTATCAGTTCAGATGTTCGATGTCACACAATTAACTTTGGAACAGTTGCTGAGTATATTGAGCTTAACAGCAAACCCTCCCTGCATACGCAGGGAGGGCAATTTTATATCATTCTATATTCTGTATCTGCTCTCTTATCTTCTCAATCTCGCTTTTCATATCCACAACAAGTCTTGTTATGCGTATGTCTGCCGCCTTTGAGCCGATAGTGTTTGTTTCTCTGTTGATCTCCTGCACCAGAAAATCAAGCTTTCTGCCTATCTCCTTGTCGCTGTCGAGCATTGAACGGAGCTGTGAAAGGTGGGAGTGCAGGCGTACCGTTTCTTCGTCAACGGCTGTCTTTTCGGAGAATATAGCCGCCTCGGTGAGTATTCTCTGCTCGTCAATATCCGATGAGCCGAGTATCTCTTTGAGCTTGTCCTCAAGCTTTTTGCGGTATGCAGCGGTGCTTTCGGGTGAGTAAATTTCAACCTTGCTTACCATATCTTCAATTACGTCTGCCTTTTCGAGTACGTCAGCCTTAAGTGCCGCACCCTCTGTTTCACGCATTGCAATGAACTTGTCGAGAGCGGAGCTTACGACAGACGAAATATCAGCCCAGAGCTGTTCCTCGTCTGTTTCTTCCTTTATCACCGTGAATACATCGGGTATTCTGAAAAGGTCGGAGGCGGAGAGGTCGTCCGTCATGCCGAGGTCGGGGGCGATAGTGCGGATAGCTTCTATGTACTGTGAGGCTACCTGCTCGTTTACCTTTACCGAGGTGTCCTTTACATCTATGTTGTAAACGAGGAGCGACAGCTCGACCTTACCTCTTGTTATCTTTTCCTTGAGCATGGTTTTGAGCTTAGGCTCAAGGTACTGGTAGTTGCGGGGGAGCTTTGACGAAAATTCAAAGAACTTGTGATTGACACTTCTGATTTCGGCGATTATCTCTCTGCCGTTGATTACAGCCTGTTCTCTGCCGAAACCCGTCATACTTCTTATCATGGTGGGTATCCTTTCTGTTTTTATATTATTATCTTCTTAATTTTGATATACAGCTTTTTATATTTCCCTTTCCCCCAGCCCCCTTTCCCTTGGAACGGGGGAGAAATTATAGGGGCTACCGCCCATTTCCAAGCATGGATGCTTGCAGTCAGCCACACAAAGTCACTATGCATGGACGTATAAGACAGCCACACAAAGCCGTTGCACGACGCAACGGCACAAATGGCTGTCAATGCACAGATGCAGTGACACAAATGGCTGACGACCTGTATGGGGGCTACGCCCCTCAACCCCATTTATGGATATATTATATTTTCAGCTCGCCGCTTTCGAGCATTGACTGTGCGGCAAGTAATATTCCTGTTTTGCCCGACGGATAGGTGATACCGCCCTGAAGCCATACGGCATACGGCTCTCTCAGCGGTGCGTCTGCGGAAAGCTCAATGCTTGCTCCCATTGTAAATGCACCTGCCGCCATTATGACCTTGCTGTCATATCCCGGCATATCCCACGGCTCGGGAGTTGCCATTGAGTCAACGGGAGAGCCGCTCTGTATACCCTTGCAGAATGCACAGAGCGCGTCGGGCGTGCCGAGCTTTATTGCGGCGATAATATCCGTCCTGTCGTGGTCGTATTTCGGGAATGTTTCGTAGCCGAGCAGTGAGAAGAATGTGCAGGCGAAAACCGATGTCTTTACAGCACTCTCGACTATCTGGGGAGCTAAGAAGAAGCCGAGGTACATACCCCTGTTTTCGTCAAGCGAACAGCCGACCTCTTTACCTGTTCCGACAGTAGTCAGACGGTAGCTGCAAAGCTCGACCAAATCTTTTCTGCCTGCTATGTAGCCGCCTGTGCGTGCGATAGCACCGCCCGGATTCTTGATAAGACTGCCGATTATAAGGTCTGCGCCGACCTCGGTAGGCTCACGCTTTTCCACGAACTCACCGTAGCAGTTATCGACCATTATAATTGCGTCACTGTTAACGCTCTTTATTGTACTGATTATCTCGCCTATCTTGTCTATTGACAGCGATTCACGGAGAGAATAACCTCTTGAACGCTGGATATATGCTACCTTACAGCCCTTTGCGACTGCCACCTTTATACCGTCAAGATCGGGTGTGCCGTCGGGGAGCAGATCCACCTGTGCGTACTTTACGCCGAACTCTTTAAGTGATCCGCCGTGTTCACCGTTTATGACTTCTGATAAGGTATCATAGGGTGCGCCTGTTACACAGAGCAGTGTGTCATTCGGACGGAGTACGCCGAACAGGGCAGTGGAGAGTGCGTGCGTGCCGTTCACAAAGCTGTGGCGGACAAGTGCGTCCTCTGCATGAAAAACCTCGGCATATACCGTGTCGAGCTTATCTCTGCCGTCGTCGTTGTAACCGTAGCCGATAGTACCTTTAAGGTGCATCTCGCTGACACGGTTGTTTATGAATGCGGAGAGTACCTTGTTTCCGTTGTACTCTGCGGTTTCGCTGATTTTCGCAAACTGTGCGGATGCAAGCTGTTCGGCTTTCTTTGCCGTCTGTAGCAGTCTGCTGTCAATATTGAAAAAGTCCATTTTTATCCTCTTGTTATTTCATACGCTGTGCCTGTTGCCGTAAATCCGCAGTTTATGTAAAACTGTTGTACGGACTTTTTGCAGGCAAGCGTTATTTTTCTGTTATCAAGTAACCGAGCGGAGCTGTAAAGCAGTGCCTTGCCGATTCCGCTTTTCTGCATATCCTGCCTTACTGCGATGTGGGACAGGAAGCACTCTTTATCATCACTGAAAAGCACTGTCGCAGTCGCAACGGGAATATCACCGCTGTACATTACTATAAGCCGTGAAACACCGTGACGGACACGGTGGCAGGTGTCTGCGTACCAGTCGTCAAACTGATCGTCACCGAGCGAAAAGCCGCTTTTCAGTATCTCAAATACAGTGCGGTAGTCCTCGGTAAATTCCGCTTTCAGATGATCGTTACCGTGGGCGGTCGGCGCTTTGTCCGATGTCATTATATAAAGCGTTTCGGATTTTTCAGATAGTTTAATATCCGACATTACAGCGGTTGCGCCAAGCATATCGGAAAATGCAAGCAGGCTTTCTCTATCTGTATTTTCACCGCAGTGAACATAAAGCTCACCGCCGTAATAAAGCGCAAGAGTATTATCGCCCTCATAGAATATGCAGAAGTCATAGCCTGTGCCGTAAGCCCTGTAATACGCATTTATCCGCCCGACTATCACGTTATCAGACTGATAATCGGGCGGCAGTGCGCCGTATATTCTTTTTATCATTTTTCCGCAAGTGCAAGATACATTGCATAGGCGAGCTTTGCGGTGCTTTCCGTGTCGCTCTTTTTTATCATGCAGGACGGCGAGTGCAGATACCTGCACGGAACGGAAAGTGCAACCGTCCTTATACCTCCGACCGAGGTGTGAATTGCACCGCTGTCGTTACCGCCAGCGACAAGCGTTTTTGTCTGACAGGAAACGCCTATCTCCTTTGCCTTTTCAAAGCCGAGGTGATACAGCTCACGGTCGTATATAGTACCTCTGTCCATGTAGCTTACAACACAGCCCTTGCCAAGCTCGCATACACGCTTTTCACCGTCATTTCCTGCAAAGTCGCAGGCGGTGGTGGTTTCAAGGACTATAGCGTAATCGGGTTTTACCGTGTAAGCGGCAACCTTTGCGCCCCTTGTGCCTATTTCCTCCTGAACGGTGAATACGCAGGTCACATCATAGGGCAGGTCTGTATTCAGCATATCTATCATTACGGCACAGCCTATCCTGTCGTCAAGCGCTTTTTCACGCAGATAGCCGTTGCCAAGCTCAGTATAATCGCTTTTAAAATATGCGCAGTCGCCGAGGGAAACGTATTTTTCCGCTTCTGCCTTTGACGAAGCGCCGATGTCTATTGACAGCGTATCAAGCTTTACGGGATTGTCACGTTCTTTGGGTGACTGCTGGTGTATAGCCTTACCGCCGACTACTCCGACAGTGCCGTTTTTGAAGTGGAGCTGTCTGCCTATAACGACCTCGGGATTTATACCGCCGACAGTCGTGAATTTCAGATTTCCGTCATCGGTGATGTAGGTCACGATAAAACCGACCTCGTCCTGATGAGCGGCAAGCATAACCTTGTTTTTAGGCGTTTTTGCACCCTTTTTGTTTACTATGATATTGCCGAGCGGATCGATTTTTGTGTCGCAGTCCGAGGGGAGCATGGAAAGTATCAGCTTTGTAACGTTGCTCTCGTCGCCGCTCGTACCGTCAGCGGCACAAAGCTTTTTTATGATGTCAAATAAATCAGCCATTTTCAGCACCGCCTTTCATGGCAAAAGCCGCAATCAGCTTTGCTGTGGATATAACGTCTGCGGTGTCGATTATCTCGGCAGGAGTATGCATAAATTTCAGCGGAATTGAAAGCGTACAGGCTTTCGCACCTGATTTGTTTACGCTCATGGTATCGGCGTTTGTGCCTGTTTCTCCGCCCATTATTTCAAGCTGATAAGGGATATTTTCTGTTTTTGCAAGCGATATAAGGCTGTTAGACAGCTCTCTTGAAAGTGACGGTGCTATGCCTATCATTACGCCCTTTGACATATCGGCGCATTTTGCTCTGTCGCTGTCGGGAGTTTTCGCAAAGCTTACGTCCATTTCAAGAACGTAATCGGGATCAAGGTCGTACACCGCTATCTTTGCGCCGCGCTCGCCCGTTTCCTCCTGTGTTGTGAACGATACGTCAAGGTCAAATGCAAGCTCCTTACCTTTAAGCATTTCGAGAGCAACAAGTATTGAAGCCACTCCGCACCTGTCGTCAAGCGCACCAGCACAGTATCTTGTGCCGAGCATAGCCGTCGGCTCGCAGTCAAAGGTTATCCTGTCGCCAAGCTCAATACGGCTTTCAAGCTCCTGCTTTGTGTAGCCTGTGTCTATTACAAGCTCCTCTATCTTCGGCACTCCGTCACCGCTTTTTACATGGGGAGGGAGTACGGAAACAACGCCCTTAACTTTTTCCTTGCCGTGAATAGTCACGCTCTGCGCCGCAAGCACACGTTTGTCAGGACCGCCTACCGCACCGACCTTGATAAAGCCGTTATCGTCTATGAAGGACACGATAAGGCCTACTCTGTCGATATGTGCGTCAAGCAAGAGCCTGCGTTTATTGCCTGTGCTTCTTATATGTCCGATAACGTTGCCGAAATCGTCAATACTGCTTTCGTCCGTGTAGCTTTTAAGCATTGACAGGGCAACCTCGGACGCACTTCTTTCATCGCCCGAAACGCCGTCAACACTGCACAGGCTGTACAGCATACTGTTAATATCCATTGTCATCTTTCTTTCATGGCTTAATATAAGCCGTCCATTTTTATCTTTTCTTTTACCCTTTCAAGCTCGGCTATAAACTGCTCGTCAAGCTTGCTTAAGCTGTAGCCCTTGGGGAATATAAGCACGTCCTTGTTTACCTTGTAGGGAACGTCGCATTTAAGCTGTACCATTCCGTGCTGTTCAAGACAGCTTTTAGGAACGGGAGAAACCCACATATAGGTGTTGTGCAGATTTCCGAGCAGGTCGAACTGACTTCCTCTTTCGTAAACGTATATACGCTTTTTTCTGTGTTCTAAAACGCTTGAACGTGATACCTTTGAGAACGACAGGGAGGGTACTGACAGGTCGCCGTGTACTATCTCAATGTAATCCTCAAGGTCGGAATATTTTACTATACCGTTCGGATTTTCCTTTGCAAGAGGGCTTTCCTTATTTACAAGAAGTTTGTATTCAAACTCCCATAAAGGACGGTATTTCAGATTCTTCCCGTCGAGCATTGCAAAATACTGCTTTTCATGAACATTCTGATACCTTATTATGCCCAGCTTGAAGTCAAAATTCAGGATGTTGTTTATGGCATCCATCGAATTCGTTTCCTTGAAGTTTATAGATATTTCCTTGTCGGTGTTGAGCAGGCTCACAAAGTTTGAAAATGCCTTTGTGATATATGTAGCCCTCGGAACTGAGATGCTGAAACGCACACAGTCGTCCACCTTGGGCTTGTACAGCGATACCATTTCGTCAAACTGATCAAGTACCGCCTTTGCGTAGCCCAAGAACTCGCCGCCCTTTTCCGTAGGAGCGACCCCCTTTGTCGTCCTGCGGAATATCGTAATACCTATTTCGTTTTCCAGCTCCTTTATAGCCTTGCTGAGATTAGGCTGCCCCATGAATAAGTTGTTTGCCGCCTTTGTGATCGAACCGGTTTTCTCGATCTCAACCGCATATTTAAGATGCAGCAGGTTCATTTAAAACCATATCCTTTCATCACAGAGGGAAAAGCCTCTGTTAAATTATAACCCTTTATATTTAATTTTACTTTTTAGGTTCAACGTTTGTAAAAGACTGTATTGCCTCTGTTATAGTCTTTTCGTGTGCAAGCTTACCGTACTTGTCGACCTCTGCCTTGTTCTTTTCGCCGTGTGTCAGGCAACCTGCTCCCCCGATGCAGCCGCCGACGCAAGCCATACCTTCAATGAAGTTATTTGGCAGAAGATTCTTTGAAGCACGCATAAGCGCACGTTTACATTCCTCGATACCGTCGCAGGAAAGACCGTTAAGCTTGAACTCCTCGTTACCCTGTTCCTTGAGCGCTTCCGCTACTGCGTCTGCAAGACCTCCGCAGCGTGCGAAGATTCTGCCGTAGTATGAAGCGTTGTCGAGCTCTGTTCCCTCAAGCTCGGATACCTCTATATCCTTGCTGTCGAAGATAGCCTGTAGCTCCTCAAATGTCATTGCGTAGTCAACATAAGGCTTTACCTTATCCCACTGCACTTCCATCTTCTTTGCGGTGCAGGGACCGATGAATACTACCTTAGCTGTGGGATCGCCCTCCTTGATGTACTTTGCTATTTCAGCCATGGGCGAGAAGTTGTGTGAGATCTTGTCGACCATTGTCGGGAATGACTTCTGGATATACATTACGAATGCAGGACAGCATGAGCTTGTAAGGAAGCCCTTTTCTGCAAGCTCCTTTGACTCCTTATATGCTACCATATCAGCACCGAGAGCCGCCTCAACAACGCTGTGGAAGCCGAGGTGCTTGATAGCCGTTACGACCTGGTCAAGCTTTGCATAGCTGAACTGGCTTGCAATTGACGGAGCTACTACCGCATAAACCTTGTAGTTCTGATTGTTGTTACTGCCCTTTAACGCTTCGATAATGTCAACTATGTAGGACTTATCGCTTATTGCACCGAAAGGACAGGTGTAAACACACGCACCGCAGGAAATGCACTTGTCGTTGTCGATATGAGCCGCCGCCGAGCTTGTGTCTGTAGCTCTTGAGATAGCGCCTATCTTGCAGGCTCTCTCACACGGTCGCTTGAACTCCAAGATAGCACCGTAGGGACAAACCTTTGCACACTGACCGCAGTTAACGCACTTTGACTTGTCAATGTGAGCCTTCTGATGCTCGTCAAATGTGATAGCACCCATACGGCATACATCCTCACAGCGGTGGGCGATACAGCCACGGCACGCCTCTGTTACGTCGTAGCCGCCGACAGGACATTCGTCACAGGCAATGTCAATAACCTCAATTACGTTGGGGTTTGTCTGATCGCCGCCCATAGCTATCTTTATACGTTCAGAAACGATCGCTCTTTCCTTGTAGATACAGCATCTCATGGTGGGCTTGTCCTTGACGATGTTCTTTGCAACGTCATTGAAGAAGCTGAACGAATCCGCCGGTCTTTCCGTACCCTCTGTAGTCCATGCGTGTCTTGCGACCTCTCTTAAAACCTTGTACTTTAAATACTGTACCTTGGTGTCAAATTTTCTTAACTTCTTGTCCATTTTTCTTACTGCGGAATTTCCCCGCCGACCGCTTAAGCGGTCTCTCCTTTCGCATTGATTTTCTTTTTTGTTCCACTTTTATGTCAAGCTTTTTCTTTAGAAATAGCTAACTTTTATTTTCTTGCCCATCTGCTTTAAGCACTTACTCAGCTCGTCCACGAGCTGCATTTTGATATTGAATGTGATAGGCAGATTAGGATTCTGATGCGCCGCATTGATCGCTCTGCCGACATAGAAATTAATATCGGTAGCGTCCTCGAATAACATTCTCGCTATGCACGATGCACCGTCCTGTAAAATAGTCCAGTCATCGTACAGCTTGTTTTCTCCAAGATAGTCCTTTGCGTAGTCAAGCACCTTGCTTATCGTGATGACACCCTCGGTAACTATATCAACGCCCTCTATTGTCGCCATAGGCGGAATGTCGGGGCTGATGTAGTCAAGACAGGGTATAACGGGCTTTCCTAAGAACTGTCCCGTAAGCGTAGATGTCGTACCGCCGCAGACGATATGCTTGCCTCCTTTTGAGAAGAACAGCGTCATCATCTTGTTAAGATCCTTCGGATCGGACGGCGGACCTATCATCAGGTTTACCTGTTCACGCTCACGGATCTTTATAACGCCGACAGTCGTATCGTCACCGGGCGAGCCGCCGTACAGCCTTACACATTCGTCAAGGAGCAGTGTTGCGAGAGCCTTTGCGGAGTACTCTCTGTCGTAGACACTCTCCATGAATTCTATTATATTTTCTCTCTGCCAGCCGAAATTCAGTGACGAGCCGACGCCTGCATAGATAGCACCGTCGCTTGTCGTGATGAATGTATCGTCAAGCTTCAGCTGTACCTTTGAGATGCATATCGTCTTGCCGTCTATCTGATTTATGGTTTTCGGATAGTCGAAATTTTTACCGTCACGCAGCATTATGACCTGCGGATTGTCGTACTGGATTATCTCAGCCTCTTTGTTGTTTACCACCCGGATAATCGTAAAGGTCGAATATGCG
>CAVJKI010000065.1:0-8999 GCA_963649995.1 Sodaliphilus sp. | reverse complement strand
AAAAAAACGTGTTTTTGTTGAAAATATACCTAAAAGGTTGTATAATTATTATATGACTGTCACTTAAATTGAGATGAAAACGATGTGAAACGGGTGAAAATATGTATTCTCAGGTAAACGGAATGGGACTTTTCGGCATGAATGCCTTTAAAGTGACCGCAGAAATTATATCGTCAAGGGGGCAGCCGTCTTTCGACATAGTCGGACTTGGCGACCTTGCAGTGCAGGAAAGCAGAATGCGTATCAAGGGTGCTTTATCGGGTATGGGGATAACGGTAAGCGGACAGCGCCTGACGGTAAATCTCGCTCCCGCAGATGTCCGCAAATGCGGCTCGCTTTACGACTTTACGATAATCGCCGCAATACTTGCGGTAAACAATATAATCACGGACGATCTGTCCGACTGTGCCTTTGTCGGAGAGGTTTCGCTCGGCGGCTCGCTTGTGTTCACGGGCGGAATCATCAGCATGGCTATAGAAGCCAAGAAATGCGGTATAAATCGACTGTTCGTGCCTGCCGAAAACGCAAAGGAGGCATCAGTCGTTGAGGGACTGTCGGTTTATGGCATAAGCCACATTTCCGACCTTATAAACCATTTCACGGGCAAAAAGCGTTTAACGCCCGAACCGCCCTACGTTCCCTCGCCGGAAATGTTTGAAACGGAGGATCTGTCCGATGTCAGAGGGCAGGCGCTTGCACGTCACGCACTGGAGGTTGCCGCCGCAGGATTTCACAATGTACTGCTTATCGGTCCTCCCGGTACGGGTAAAAGCATGATAGCAAAGCGCATACCGTCAATTCTGCCGCCGATGAGCTTTGAAGAAAGCATAGAAACAACGGGGATACACTCGATTGCGGGAATGCTCGACCGTGAAAAACCTATAGTTACCGTCCGTCCTTTCAGAAGCGTATCGCATACGGCATCAGCAGTAGGACTTATCGGCGGAGGAAGCGTACCCAGACCCGGAGAAATATCACTCGCACATAACGGAGTGCTGTTTCTGGACGAGCTTCCCGAATTTGACCGCAGAACACTGGAAACACTGAGGCAACCGCTTGAGGACGGCGTTATAACCATATCAAGAGCGCAAGGGTCGGTGTCGTATCCGTGTGAGATAATGCTTGTTGCCGCCATGAATCCTTGCCCTTGTGGTAATTTCGGCAATCCGAAGGGGAAATGCACCTGCTCGCAGAATATGATACAGAACTATCTCGGCAAGATAAGCCGCCCCGTGCTTGACAGAATAGATATACAGGTTGAGATGCCGCAACTGTCATACGAGGAAATCAGCAGCGCCAAAAAAGGCGAGCCGAGCAGTGCCGTGCTTGAACGTATAATGAAGGCAAGAGAAATACAGCAAAAGCGCTTTGCGGGTACGGACATACGCTCCAATTCAAAAATTCCTCCCGCATATCTTCATGAGATGTGTCCGATGGACGAAAACGCAGGAAAAATGCTTTCGGACTGCTTTGACAAAATGGGACTGTCGGCAAGAGCATACGACAGGATACTTAAAGTCGCACGCACCTGCGCAGACCTTGCGGGAAGCGAGATCATAAGACGGCAGGATATATCGTCGGCGGTCAATTTCAGAAGTCTTGACAGGAAATACTGGGGTGCGGGCGGTAAGCGATAAATGATATTTCAGACAAAAAAGCCTCTTTTTCTTCTGTCGGCAATTATAAAATCGCCGAAATTTTTCTTTCGGCTTGACAAAGACAAAATCAAAATGCTAAAATAAATGAAGTCGAGTAGCGAAAGCGTAAATCCGGACAACGGATTTACGCTTTTTTATTTTGCCCGAAAGAAAGGATATAAATATGGAACAGGAAAAAGTAAGCAGGCTCGGAGCAGAGCCTGTAAAAAAGCTATTGCTTAAAACAGGACTGCCCGTAATACTCTCAATGGTATTGCAGGCTGTCTACAACATAGTTGACAGTGCGTTTGTAACCAATATGCGGACAGGCGGCGAGGCGGCTTTCAACGCACTTACTCTTGCGTTCCCTATGCAGATGCTGATGGTAGCGGTAGGCATAGGCACAGGAGTAGGAGCAAATGCCCTGCTGTCAAAATCGCTCGGTCAGGGCAACAGGGAAAAGGCAAGCCTTACGGCGGGGAATGCGGAATTTCTGGCGCTGGTTATATATCTTGTATTTCTCCTGATAGGGCTTTTCGGCGTTGAGCCGTATGTCCGTACACAGTCGCAGGACGAAGAAATAATCGGCATGGCGGTCGACTACCTTACCGTCTGCTGTACTATGTCGTTCGGAGTCACATTCTTTTCGATATATGAAAAGCTGTTGCAGTCAACGGGCAGAGCGCTGTTTTCAACAATAGCGCAAATAGCGGGTGCGGTAACAAACATAATACTTGACCCTATTATGATATACGGACTTCTGGGATTCCCCGAAATGAAAGTAACCGGGGCGGCTCTTGCAACGGTAATAGGTCAGGTAGTTTCCTGCGTTCTCGGACTTATTTTCCACCTTAAGTGCAACAAGGAAATAAGCAAGAAGCTGTGTTACAAAAAACCGAGCGGTGTGATCATAAAAGGCGTATATTCGATAGGACTTCCCGCTATAATCGCACAGGCACTAATGTCGATAATGACCTACGGCATGAATGTAATTTTAGGCTCGATAAGTGCAGACGCAGTGACCGCCTACGGACTTTATTACAAGGTACAGCAATTCTTCCTTTTCGCCGCTTTCGGTATGCGTGACGCAATAACCCCTGTCATATCCTACGCCCACGGAATGGCAGACAAAAAACGTATAAAAGACGGCATAAGGTACGGTATGCTCTATACGCTTATTATAATGGCGCTTGGTACACTGCTGATAGAGATTTTCGCCGTGCCGCTCTGCGAGTTTTTCTCGCTGTCGGGAAACTCGCTCAGGCTGTGTACAGACGCCATGCATATTATCACGATAAGCTTTGTCTTTGCAGGCGCAAACATAGCCTTTCAGGGTATATTCCAGGCAATTGACGGCGGTTTTCAATCTCTTGTCGTATCGCTCCTCCGCCAGCTCGTACTTGTTCTGCCCGTAGCATGGGGCTTTTCGATTCTTGTATCGGGCGGCGCACCCGATATGCTTATGTGGTGGGTTTTCCCGATAGCGGAAATCGTTTCTGCTGTTGTATCGGTTATATTTATGGTAAACCTTGGCGAAAAGAAAATAGCTGTGCTTGCCTGAGAGCGCAAACAGCCCGCCGCAAAAATGCGGCGGGCTGTTTTGTTATATTCTGAATTTAACTCAATCTACGAGTTCGGGATCAAAGGTTTCATGCCACGGAAGTCCCCACTTATTCAGTGCGTCCATGAACGGATCAGGATCAAATTCCTCGATGTTATAAACACCGGGCTTTTTCCACTTGCCTGTCATTACCATCATAGCGCCTATCATAGCGGGAACGCCTGTCGTATAGCTGATAGCCTGTGAGCCGACTTCCTTATAGCATTCCTGATGATCACAGCAGTTGTAAACCTTGTAGTGTACTTCCTTACCGTCCTTCTTGCCTATGCAGATACAACCGATGTTTGTCTTGCCGACTGTTCTCGGACCGAGCGACGCAGGGTCGGGTAAAACTGCCTTTAAGAACTGGAGCGGTACTATTTCTCTGCCCTCGTACATAATAGGCTTTATAGATGTCATTCCGACATTTTCAAGGCACTTTAAGTGTGTGAGATAGCTCTGTCCGAATGTCATGAAGAAACGTATACGCTTGATACCCTTGATATTGAGTGCGAGGGATTCAAGCTCCTCGTGGTGCAGAAGATACATATCCTTTTTGCCGACCTGCTCAAAGTTATACTCTCTCTTTATCTCCATCGGCTCGGTTTCAACCCACTTGCCGTCCTCAATGTAGCTGCCCTTTGCAGATACCTCACGGATATTGATCTCGGGGTTGAAGTTTGTAGCGAAAGGATAACCGTGGTCGCCGCCGTTGCAGTCGAGAATATCAATATAGTTGATCTCGTCAAAATAATGCTTCTGAGCATAAGCACAGAATACGCCTGTTACACCGGGATCAAAGCCGCTTCCGAGAAGTGCCGTGATTCCTGCCTTTTCAAACTTCTCTCTGTATGCCCACTGATACTTGTATTCAAATTTTGCAGTGTCGGGGTGTTCGTAGTTTGCCGTATCAACATAGTCTGTCTTTGTTTCAAGGCAGGCGTCCATTATTGTAAGGTCCTGATAAGGAAGCGCAACATTGATAACAATGTCGGGCTTTTCCTTGTTTATAAGCTCAACGAGCTGAGGTACGCTGTCAGCGTCAACCTGTGCCGTTGTTACCTTTGTCTTTGTACCCTTTTCCTCTACCTGCTTTTTCAGTGCGTCGCACTTTGACTTTGTACGGCTGGCAATGCAGATCTCAGTGAATACATCACTGTTCTGACAGCACTTATGAACTACTACTCCGGCAACGCCGCCGGCACCTATTATCAATGCTTTTCCCATCTCTATTTTCCTTTCCGCTCTGCCGCTCGGCAGACAGTCACATAATAGTTACAAGTAGATTATACACTATCATGTGTAAAAAAACAAGCAAATATTTATATACGGCAGACAAGCACACCGTAATCAAACGGTGAAAGCTTTAACGTGCCTTCTTCGCTTTCATGAGGCTTTCTGAGGAATTTCGGCTCGTAATATTCGCCCTTTAAATAATCCTCCATGTTGAAGGTCATGGGGTATTTTGACTTATTGAGGAATATAACAGCTGCCTCACGGTTTATTCTGTCGATACGGGCAAATACGCACTCATCGGGAGTACACTTTAAAAACTTCATCTCGCCCTGTGCAAAAGCCTTGCTTGATTTTCTTATTCCTGCAAGCTGTTTTGTGAAGTCTATCATATCGAGGTTTTCCTTACCCCACGGATAACAGCGTCTGTTGAACGGGTCTTTATAGCCCTCAAGTCCTGCCTCGTCGCCGTAATAGATGCACGGTACGCCGGGTAAGAAGAACTGTAGCACCATAGCACACTTGAGCAGTGATAAGCCGTATACATACTGTTCGGGGGTGAGATAACGCTCTGCCTGCCATTCTCTGTCGTGCCAGCCCACGTCCTCGCCTGCAAGTCGTGTTAAAATACGCTCGGTGTCGTGAGTAGACAGGAAGTTCATCAGCATATCGGCACTGGGCTTGGGGTAATGCTCAAGTATTGTCATTACGCCGTCCTCAAAGCCTCTTGCATCGCCGTATTTACAGTAGTTTATGATAGCCTCTTTAAACGGATAGTTCATAACGCTGTCAAGCTGACCGCCGATGAGGTAACGTCTGCGGACGCCGTAGCTTTCCTTGTTTGAAGCGTCCTCCCATACCTCGCCGTATATTACCTTGTCGTCGCCCTTTGCTTTTACCGCCTTGTTGAGGTTGTCAAGAAACTCGTCGGGAAGCTCATCGGCAACATCAAGCCGCCAGCCTCTTGCGCCCTTGTCTATCCAACGCTGTAATATGCCGTTTTCGCCGCAGATATATGACGTATAGTCGGGGTTGTTTTCGTTTACGTTGGGAAGTGTGGTAATGCCCCACCATGATTCATACTCAATAGGATAGCGTGAGAAGCAGTACCAGTTTCTGTACCTGCTGTCGTTGTTTCTGTATGCGCCCTCATGCTCGCCGTATCTGCCGAATTTGTTAAAGTAGATACTGTCAGCACCCGTATGCGAGAATACGCCGTCAAGGATAATATCTATGCCGTGTGTTTTGGCTTCCCTGCACAGATGCTCAAATTCCTCGTCCGTACCGAGCATAGGGTCGATATGCTCATAGCAGGCAGTCGAATAGCGGTGGTTTTCGTGCGACTCAAAAATCGGGTTGAGATATATGCAGGTAACGCCTAAGCTTTCAAGGTATGACAGCTTGCTCTCGATACCCTTGAGGTCGCCTGCAAAATAGTCGTTGTTACGGATAATGCCCTTATCATCGGGACGGAAGAACGGGGTGTCCTCCCAGTTTTCATGTACTATTCTGTCAGAGGGGACGTTCTCATGCTTTTCGCCGCTGCGGCAGAATCTGTCGGGGAATATCTGATACATGACACCGCCCTTTATCCAGTCGGGTGCCGCCATATTCTTATCAAATACGGTAAGCTGGAACAGATCGCCGTTATCAAGCACACCGAGCCTTGCTCCGCTACGCTTTACATATCTTCTGTTACCGTCTATCATCAGCGAGAAATAGTAGTGGTGCAGACCTGTATGCTGAGGATTGAAGTTGCAGGTGAATACATTGCAGTCGGTTGTGCTGTCGGTGATCTCAAGCGGTACAAAGCGCTCCTTTTCACCCGGACGGAACATTACGAGAGTGGGGTCTGTAACGTGCCATTCCTTTGGAAAGCGCAGTGAAAACGTACTGGGCTGAAACTGTCTTATTGCTCCGAACGGGCTTTTATAATTAGCGTCAAAGCAGTCGAATATCGGAGTATTCATTAAAAAACATTCCTTTCGGATTAAAATTAAGGGGTTTGAATCGGGTTTTAAATACCCGAAAAAGTCCGTTGATTACAACGGACTTTTTGCTGTATTGTGAGATTTACCGATTAAAATAATTTCCAGATGTCACGGGCATAATCCGTAACGGCACGGTCAGCCGAGAAGATACCTGCGGAAGCGATATTTGTAAGCGACATCTTGTTCCACTTGTGCTTATCCTTGTAGGTTTCGCTTGCCTTAGCCTGTGTTCCTCTGTAGCTGTCGAAGTCTGCAAAGCACATATATCTGTCTGCGTGACGGAGTGAATTTGCTACTTCCTCGAATGTTGCGCCGTTGATACCCTTGTACATCTTTTCAAGCACACTCTTGATAACTGCGTGTGAGTTGTAGATGTTTTCGGGGTTGTAGCCCTCAGCCTTGAGCTGATTTACCTCAGGCGTTGACATACCGAAGATGAAGATGTTATCATCGCCTACAGCGCCGTGTATTTCAACATTTGCGCCGTCATAAGTACCCATTGTAAGAGCGCCGTTAAGCATAAGCTTCATGTTACCTGTACCCGAAGCCTCTGTACCTGCGAGAGAGATCTGCTCTGAAATTTCACTTGCGGGCATGAGTATCTCTGAAAGAGTTACCTTGTAATCTTCAAGGAATACAACGGAGAGCTTTTCATTCAGCTTGGGATTCTTCTTAAGCTCCTCGCCTATGCACCAGATCATCTTGATTATCTGCTTTGCCATATAGTAGCCGGGAGCAGCCTTTGATGCGAATATATAAGTCTTGGGAACAAAGTCGGCATCGGGGTTGTTGAGCAGATAAAGGTAATCTGCGATAATGTTCATGGCATTTAACTGCTGACGCTTGTATTCGTGCAGACGCTTTACCTGAACATCGAAGATACCGTTGCAGTTGAGCTTTGTACCTGTAGTATTGTATACATACTTAGCGAAAGCCTGCTTATTAGCGAGCTTTACAGCAGCTAATTTATCAAGAACCGCCTTGTCGTCTGCAAACTTCTTGAAGTCGGCGAGCTTTGAAGCGTCCTTCCTGAAGCCGTCGCCTATGCACTCTGTAAGGAGCTTTGTAAGTCCCTGGTTGCTTGCGAGAAGCCAACGGCGGTATGCGATACCGTTTGTAACGTTCTTGAAAGCGTCGGGAGTAACTGTGTACTGATCATGGAATACACTGTCCTTGATAATTTCAGAGTGGAGCTTTGAAACGCCGTTAACGGAGCTGCTTGCCGCACAGCAGAGGTTAGCCATCTTTACACGGTTGTCAAGAATGATGGACATTCTTGTAACCTTTTCGCTGTCGCCGCCTGTTACTTCCATAAGGTGAGCGCAGTAACGGTTGTTTATCTCAACTATGATAGAGTAAATTCTGGGGAGTATTCTCTGCATGAGGTCAACATCCCATGTTTCAAGTGCTTCTGCCATAACTGTGTGGTTGGTGTAAGCAAATGTATTTGTGATGATATTCCATGCCTTATCCCAGTCATAACCGCAGTCATCGAGCAGTATTCTCATAAGCTCGGGGATCGCAAGAGTGGGGTGTGTATCGTTTATATGGATAGCTGCCTTTTCGTGCAGGTTTTCAAGAGTACCGTATACGTTCATGTGACGCATTACAATATCGCCTACAGATGCGGCGCTCATGAAGTACTGCTGACGCAGACGGAGTGCCTTACCCTCAAGGTGGTTATCGTTGGGGTAAAGTACCTTTGTCAGTGAATGTGCAATATTGTTTGCGCCGATAGCCTTTGCATAGTCGCCCTGGTTGAACATATTCATATCGAATGACATACTCTCGGCACTCCAAAGACGGAGCTTTGAAACGCCCTTGCTGTCATAGCCCGATACATACATATCGTAGGGAACTGCGTTTACTGTCTTATAATTAACGTGGCTTATGCTGTGGTAGTTCTGCTCCCACTTTTCGTTTATTTCACCGTCAAAGTGAACTTCGATAGCCTGGTCGGGTACGGGTACGAGCCATGCTCTGCCGCCGGGTAACCATTCATCGGGAAGCTCTGTCTGCCAGCCGTCGATGATTCTCTGCTTGAAGATACCGTATTCGTAAAGGATAGAATAGCCTGTTGCGGGGAATGCGCAGGTTGCAAGTCCGTCAAGGTAGCAAGCCGCAAGTCTTCCCAAACCGCCGTTGCCGAGACCCGCATCGGGTTCTTCCTCATATACATGCTCGATCTTTACATCAAGCTTCTTGAGTGCCTTTGCAACTTCGTCCTGCATACCGAGGTTGTAGAGGTTTGTCTTTAATGAACGTCCCATAAGGAATTCCATTGAAAGATAATAAACCTGCTTCTTACCCTTTGAGTTGCAGTCTGTCATAAACATTGAACGCTTTTCCTTAAGGTAGTTTACAACTATCTTGGATAAAGCCTTATAAATCTGCTTGTGTGTTGCTTCTGCGGGAGATATTCTGAAGTCGTATTCAAGTACTTCCGACAGCTTGCGTGATATTTCGCTTTCTGTGAACGGTGAAGTCATATTGTTTTTCCCTTTCTTGTCATCCGATTTTTTTACAGTCTAATTATAC
>CAVJKI010000064.1:4616-9136 GCA_963649995.1 Sodaliphilus sp. | reverse complement strand
GCAGGGTGATAACTCTGTGCTTCTTATCAATGCAGGTATGACACCTCTTAAAAAGTATTTCCAGGGCATTGAAGAGCCCCCCAGACACCGTGTAACAACTTGTCAGAAGTGTATCAGAACTCCCGATATTGACAATGTCGGTAAGACAGCAAGACACGGCACATATTTTGAAATGCTCGGCAACTTCTCATTCGGCGATTACTTCAAGCATGAGGCTACCGCATGGGCATGGGAGTATCTCACAAAGGTGCTTGAAATCCCCGAGGACAAGCTGTGGGTTACAATTTACGAGGAAGACGACGAGGCAGGCGACATCTGGGCAAACGAAGTCGGCGTACCCCGTGAAAGAATAATAAAGCTCGGTAAAGCCGATAACTTCTGGGAACACGGAAGCGGTCCCTGCGGTCCTTGTTCGGAGATCCACTTCGACAGAGGCGAAAAGTACGGTCCTTTCGAGAGCTTCGAGCAGGCAGGCGAATGTGACAGAATAATCGAGATATGGAACCTCGTATTCACGCAGTTCGACAACGACGGTAAGGGCAACTATACACAGCTTGCAACAAAGAACATCGACACAGGTATGGGTCTTGAGCGTCTGGCTTGCGTAATGCAGGACGTTGACAACCTGTTTGAGGTAGATACTATTCAGAATATCATGAAAAAAATCTGCTCTGTCGCAGGCGTAAGCTATCATGATGATCCCACAACAGACGTTTCTATCCGTGTTATCACAGACCATATCCGTTCGACTACATTTATGGTAGGCGACGGTATCCGTCCTTCAAACGAAGGCAGAGGCTATGTTCTGCGCCGTCTTTTAAGACGTGCTGCAAGACACGGCAGAATGCTCGGTGTAAACAGACCTTTCCTGTATGAAATCTGCGACACTGTTATCAACGAAAACCTCTCCGCTTATCCTGAGCTTGATGAAAAGAGAGAATATATAAAGAAGGTTATCAAGACAGAGGAAGAAAGCTTTGCAAAGACTGTTGACAAGGGTATGCAAATTCTCGGCGAATTTATTAAGGAGCTTTCGGCAGAGGACACACAGAAGCCTATACTGAGTGGTGAAAACCTCTTTAAGCTTCACGACACATACGGCTTCCCGATAGACCTTACAAGAGAAATTCTCCAGGAAAAGAATATCGGTATAGACGAAGAACGTTTCTTTGAGCTGATGAATGAGCAGAAGGCAAAGGCACGTTCAAACCAGGCGTTCAAGGGCGGCTGGGACGAAGCTACAGCAAATGCACTCAGCGGACTTACAACTACATTTGTCGGCTATAAGTCGCTGACTGCCGACAGCAAGATACTTGCAATGATAAAGGACGGCGAGGTTACAGATGTCTGCAACGAGGGCGATGAGGTAACGGTTGTTCTTGACGTTACACCTTTCTATGCAGAAAGCGGCGGACAGGTAGGCGACTGCGGTACAATCACAGCAGGCGACAACGTTATGCAGGTAATTGATACAAAGAAAACAGGCGCAGGACAGTTTATCTGCAACTGCCACGTTGAAAGCGGTTGCTTCTATACAGACGACGCCGTAAAATCGGTTGTTGATGAAAAGAAGCGTATGGCTACAGCAAGAAACCACACTTGCGCTCACCTTTTACAGGCGGCTCTCAGAAAGGTACTCGGCGACCATGTTCACCAGGCAGGCTCATTTGTAGATCCCTACAGATGCCGTTTCGATTTCAGCCACTTCAGTGCGGTAACTCCCGAAGAACTTGAAAAGGTTGAAATGCTTGTAAACGACTGGATACTTGCAGGACTCCACGTTGTAACAGAGGAGCTTCCCATTGAAGAAGCACGCAAGAAGGGCGCTATGGCTCTGTTCGGTGAAAAGTACGGCGACATAGTAAGAGTTGTACAGGCAGGCGATGTTTCAACAGAATTCTGCGGCGGTACACACCTCGACAATACAGCTAAGGCAGGTCTGTTCAAGATAATTTCTGAAACATCGGTAGCATCGGGTGTAAGAAGAATTGAAGCCGTAACGGGCTACAACGTACTTTCAGCTTACGACCAGACAAAGGCAATGGTTACAAACATAGCACAGGTACTCAAGATTGCCAACCCCTCTGCCGTAATGCAGAAATGTGAAAACATGATGAACGAAATGCACACAATGCAGGCTGAAATTGACCGTCTGAACGGTATCATTTCAATGAGCCAGATGAAGAATATCACAGACGGTGCCGCAGAAGTAAACGGTATCAAGGTATTCTCCGCTATGCTTTCGGGCGTAACAGGCGACAGCCTCAGAAAAGCGGGCGACAAGCTGAAAGACGCTAACGAATCATTCATCGCAGTACTTGCAGGCGTACAGGACGGTAAGGGCAACTTCCTTTGTATTGCAAGCCCTGAGGCTGTTGCAAAGGGTGCAAACGCAGGTAAGATAGTAAAGGAAATTGCGGCTATAGCAGGCGGTAAAGGCGGCGGAAAGCCCGATACAGCCATGGCAGGCATTACAGACGTTACGAAGATTGACGAAGCGTTGCTTGCACTTACCGATATAGTAAAGAATATGATAGGCTGAGTTATCGGCAGAAAGGAAAAAATCAGATGGACTGCATATTTTGTAAGATAATTTCAGGCGAAATTCCTTCAGAAAAAGTATACGAAAGCGACAAGGTTGTCGCTTTCAAGGACATAAATCCTATGGCACCCGTACATATCCTTATAATCCCCAAGGAGCATATCGGCGGTGCTGATGAGCTTAATGAAGATAATGTTGACGTTGTCAAGGATATTATGCTTGTTGCAAAGCACCTTGCAAAGTCTTTCAATCTTGATAGCGGCTGGCGACTTGTTTCTAACGTCGGAGAGGACGGCGGACAGACTGTGCGTCATCTTCACTTCCACTTACTCGGCGGAAAGAAACTCAGCGTTGAGCTTGCGTAATAGGTAAATAATAGTGAGGCGGAAATTAGCGGCTGTTGGAGCATCATATCTGATAGGACTGATATTCGCCTCAATTTTCTTTGAATATGCAATTTTTCTCATTTGCGGTATTTTATTACTTATTGTGACTGCTGTGCTTGCAGCAGTCACAATAAAGAAATACTGCTTTACCGCAGTGCTTTTATGCTTTGCACTGGGTATTTCCGTCTTTTACGTCACATGGTCCGGACTTGAAAAATCAGCCGAGGCACTGTTGAACGGAGAATATGACATATCCGCCGCAGTTACCGAAAAAAGTGTTATCACAGCAGACACGGCTGTATTCTGCCTTGAAAGCAACACAGAAAACGGCAAAGTAGGACTGCTTTTATATACCGACAACATAGACGCAGACAAGGGTGACACACTGCATTTCAAGGCGGAGTTAAGCAAAATTACAAATACAGCATATTACAGCACTGCCGACAGATACCGCAGTAACGGAATTACCTTATCAGCAAAGCTTAAAAGCAATATAACGGTATCTGAAGGCGGTTATCCGCTGTCGTTCATTGACGATTATCGTGAATATATAATCAGCCGTATAGATGATAACTTTCCCGATGAAAGCGGCGCACTGATGAAAGGTATCTTCTTAGGCGATAAAAGCTCGTTTTCCGATGAGCTTTACAGCGATATAAAGCTGTCGGGCGTTTCCCATCTTACAGCGGTATCAGGTATGCACCTGACGCTTATCATGACTGTTCTCATGTCGGTGTTATCCGTAACAAGGCTTGCTTACTCATATCGTGTAAGGTTTACTCTTACTGTGATACTGACTGTCTGCTTTATGGCATTTTTCGGATTCACTTCATCTGTACTCAGAAGCGGAATAATGATCATAATTGCGAACATCGGAGCATTATTCTACAGGAAAAGCGACTGCCTTAATTCCGTAGGGCTTGCCGTACTTCTGATAACGGTTTTCGACCCGCTTGCCTGCCTCGACGCCGGACTTATCCTATCGGCAGTGACAACAGTCGGAGCGGGTGCGATAGGTCCTGAAATATCCCAAAGACTGAAGGACAGATTTCCCCGACTTAACGCCAAGCTGTGCGATACACTGTGTGTATCGGTATGCGCCGCACTTGCAGGAATACCGCTCTCTGCGGTGTATTTCGGTACATTCTCAATTGCAGGTATTGCGGTATCAATAATAGTTGTGCCGCTGTTCACACTGTGCCTTTCGGCAATGCTCATATTTGCGCTTACAGGCGGATTTATTATTCCGCTTGCTGTCATAGCGCATTTTTGCTGTGACATTATGAGAATTATATTCTCCGCATTCGCCTCAGTGCCGTTCCTGCATTTCAGCTGCGAATCTGTCAATGTGCTTGTAACGATTGCCGTAGTATCAATCATTGCGGCGGCAATTGCGGTGTTTTTCAAGGGCAGACATATAATTCCCGTATTGATCTCGTCCTTACTGTGCTTTACCGCAGTGATTACAATTTTGCCTTTGATTCCAGACGGCAGTGTAAAAATACTACTCCACAGCGACGGTAAAAACGGCTCTGTCCTGATTTTGTCCGACGATATTTCCACGGCAATTCTTATAGGCAACGACACAAAGG
>CAVJKI010000064.1:3651-4606 GCA_963649995.1 Sodaliphilus sp. | reverse complement strand
CTTACAGACAGCGTTGCGTATGTCGGTAACGGCAACATGATCTGCGGCAGAAGCTATTCACTTACCTGTGATAACAATTCGGTCACTCTGTCGGCTTATGACACAGAAATCAACATCTCCGATGTTAAAAATATCAGCGAAAACAAAGCAAATATTTTATGGGGAGAAAGCAAGCGTATCACCTCATCCTCCCCGTGTTTTTTCATAAACAGATACAACAGCAGTAAAAACGGAATATCGTTGTATTACAGCGAATGTCAGATAACGATAAACAATAACGGTATGTCCGTTATCTGCGACTACAGATAGAAAGGAGCGATAGCTTGAAGCTCGACGAAGATAAGCTTTCAGCAGGAATAAAAAGCCGTGATATAAGCAGTATCTACTATCTTTACGGCGAAGAACGCTTTCTTGTAAAGACCTACACCGACCGTCTGCTTGACGCTACCGTAGGCAAAGACAGAAACGACATAAATCTTACCAGGCTCGGCAGTTCTTTTCCCTCTGATGTACTTGTTGACAGCATTGACAGTATGCCACTGTTTGCCGACAGAAAAGCAATTCTTATAAGCGACCTTGACCTTGAAAGATTTGACGAAGGCTCAACGGAAGCCGTGCTTAACGCCTTTAAGCACATTCCCGATGAATGTACTGTAATAATCAGTATTACGGGAAATGCCGAACAGCTTAAAAAAGCCAAAAACAAGAAGCTGTTCACCGCTCTTTCAAAGCAAAAAAACGCCGTTGTCTGCGAGTTTTCGCATCTTACTCCCGCAAGGGTCACAGAGCTTATAATGAAAAAGGCGGCGAAACGGGGCTGTGTTATTTCAAGACAAAACGCTCAGCAGATAGCCGAGCTTACATTATGCGATTTATCGCTTAGCTCCGCCGAAACGGACAAGCTGTGCAGTTATGTCGGTACAGGCGAAATAACCTCGGAGATGATTGAAAAGCT
>CAVJKI010000064.1:0-3641 GCA_963649995.1 Sodaliphilus sp. | reverse complement strand
ACAATAAAACAGCTTGATACCAGTATTTATTCACTTGCCGCCGAGATTACCAAAGGCAACCGTAAACAGGCACTGCTTATCCTCGACGACCTTATAGCACAGAAAACAGACCCGATAGTGATACTGGCGTCGCTGTCGTCGAATTATATAGACTTTTACAGGGCAAAAATCGCACAAAGCGCAGGAAAGCCTGCATCACAGATAGCCGAGGATTTCGGCTATGCCAAAAACCGAACATTTGTGGTAACTAAAGCGTTAAATCTTGTATCACGTCTTGATATAAACCATATCAGAAGCTGTCTTGACATACTGTTCAATGCCGACCTTATGCTAAAGACCTCGGCGATAAACGGCAGAGCCGTGCTTGAGGAAGCTATAGTAAAGCTGTCTCCCGAAAAAAGCAGGAGGGCGTACTATTGATAAAGCTCAGACAAGCGGTAATAGTAGAGGGAAAGTACGACAAAATCAGGCTTTCTTCCCTGCTCGACGCTGTAATAATAACAACGGACGGCTTCGGTATATATAAAGATAAGGAAAAAACCGAGCTGATAAGAACTCTTGCCGATACCTGCGGTATAGTCATACTTACCGACAGTGACAGTGCAGGGCTTAAAATAAGAAATCACATAAAAGCCTGCTGCAAAAACGGAAATATAATCAATGTATTCGTGCCGCAGATAAAAGGTAAGGAAAAGCGAAAGCAAGCGCCCTCGGCTGAAGGCTTCCTCGGCGTTGAGGGTCTTGACAGCGAGATATTAAAATCAGCTCTCGGCAAAGCCGGGATAACAGCCGAAAATAACACAGCCGAAAAGCATGACTTTCTTACCAAGCCGGACATGATGGACGACGGAATGATAGGTGCTCCGGGCAGTGCCGAACTAAGGCGCAACGTGCTTACGGCACTCGGTTTACCTCCTATAATCAGCGCCAATACTATGCTGGAGGTAATAAACCGTCTGTACACAAAAGAGGAATATGAAAACGCAGTTCTCACTGCAAAGAAAACGGAAAGCTGAGAACGGATATTTGAAAGGTATATAATCTATGGTATTTTCAACATCAATATTTTTGTATCTGTTCTTGCCGATAACGCTGTTGATATATTATATCACGCCTAAAAAAGGCAAGAATCTGATAATCCTGCTGAGCGGACTTCTTTTCTACTCATGGGGCGAGCCGATATATGTTGTGGTAATGCTTATATCCACCATGATCGACTACTGTGCGGGTCTTGTGATGAACCGCTTTGAGGGAAGAAAGCTCCCGAGGAAAATCTGCCTTATAGTTTCCGTGGTAATGAATCTGGGACTGCTCGGTATATTCAAGTACAGCGGATTTATTGCGGAAAACATCAATGCAATAGCGGGAAGTCAGGTCATAGATATAAACAATATGTACTTCTTCGGTATTGACTTCCTGCCTATGAATATGCTTCCCATAGGTATCAGCTTCTTTACCTTCCAGTCGATGTCGTATACGATAGACCTTTATATGGGTAATGTAAAGGTGCAGAAAAATCCTATAAGCTTCTCCGCTTTCGTAACGCTTTTCCCTCAGATAGTCGCAGGTCCTATTGTAAGATATGACGATGTAGCAAGAGAGCTTGACGACAGAACAATAACAATAGACCTTATATATGACGGCATAATCAAGTTTATTATCGGTCTTTCAAAGAAAGTGCTGATAGCAAACAGCATAGGCGCATTGTGGACTACGATCAAGGGCATGGACATTTCACAGGTGTCTGTAGTCAGCTCGTGGCTCGGAATACTCGCTTTCACTTTCCAGATATACTTTGACTTTTCGGGCTACTCCGATATGGCAGTAGGTCTGGGTAAAATGATGGGCTTCAACTTCCCTAAAAACTTTGACTACCCTTACCTTTCAAAAAGCGTTTCGGAATTCTGGCGCAGATGGCACATCACACTCGGTGCATGGTTCAAATCCTATGTGTATATCCCTCTCGGTGGCAACCGCAAGGGTATGCCGAGAACAATTCTCAACCTTGCAATCACATGGTTTCTGACAGGCGTATGGCACGGTGCAAGCTGGAACTTCATACTCTGGGGGGCGCTTTACGGCGTTGTAATTATTCTTGAGAAGCTGTTCCTCGGCAAGTGGCTTGCAAAAATACCCGATGTGTTCTGTCGAATCTACACAATGCTTCTTGTAATACTCGGCTGGGTGCTGTTTGATACTGCCGACCTACCTACGGTGGGCGCATATATAGCAAATATGTTCGGCGCAGGCGGAACACCTTTTATAGACAGCACGGCTATGTACCAGATAGCTACCTACGGCATAACATTCATTATATGTATAATCGGCTGTACCGATCTTCCTAAGCTTGCAGTCGAATATATCAGAAAAAAACTGCCGCCTGTTATAAACTACGGCGGAGTTGTCGCTCTCATGGGAATGTTCGTTATGTGCGCCGCTTACCTTGTTGACCAGACATACAATCCATTCCTGTACTTCAATTTCTGAGAAAGGAGTAAGCAAAGATGAAAAAGGATAATATTTATAAAATACTGCTCATCGGACTGTTTGCTCTTATCTCAATAGCAGTCCCTGTTGCAACGATAATCTCAAGTGCAGAGCTTCCCGAAAACGCTTTCAATGAAAACGAAAACAGGTATCTTGAAAAAATGCCTGAATTTAATTTTGATACTGTCACCGATAAGTCCTTCATGAGCAAATTTGAAAGCTTTTTCTCGGACAGAATAATCCTGCGTGAACAGTGGATAAGTATTATGAACGACTTTGACAGACTGCTCGGAAAAAGAGAGATAAAGGGCATATTCACCGAGGACGGCAGAATGATGCAGTCATGGAGAGATACGGACTACGATAAGGAAAGCGTAGCCAAAAATCTTAAAGCAATGGAGAATTTCGCACAGAAGTACCCTCAGATAAAGATGTACTTTATGCTTGCACCGAATGCACAGGAGATATACAGCGATACTCTCCCCGCAAACAGCGGAGCTGCCGACCAGAAGCTGTTCATCAAGGACTGCTATGAAAGCGTACCGTCAATGACAGGTATTGACGTATATTCGGGTCTGCTTTCAGCCAGGGACGATTATATATTCTATCGCACCGACCATCACTGGACGAGCTACGGTGCGTATATCGGATACAAAACCGCAGGCAAGGCAATGAAGTTCGCAGCTTATACAGAGGATAAATTCAGTATAGAACACGCATCGGACAAATTCAGAGGTACACTTTACTCCAAAACGCTCGACAGCAGCATTACACCCGATACGATAGATATTTATGCGCTTGCAGACAACGAGCCGGAAGTAAAGGTTACTGTATACAAGAACGGCTCAGAGCCTGACAGCACCTACAACAGTATGTACTTCCGTGAGTTCCTTGATGTCAAGGATAAATATTCAACCTTCCTCGGTCAGAACGTACCGAGAATTGATATTGAAAGCAAGCTTCCCGAGGGCAATGACAGCGGCAGTCTGCTTGTTATCAAGGACAGCTACGCTCACTCGCTCGTTCCGTTCCTTGCAAAAAACTACAGCCACATTACAGTGCTTGATCTGCGTTATATCAACGGCGATCTTGAAGCACTGGGCATAAATATCAAGGATTATGAAAACGTGCTTTTCATGTACAATGTTATAACC
>CAVJKI010000063.1:0-9162 GCA_963649995.1 Sodaliphilus sp. | reverse complement strand
GTTCCTCGTCTGTTAATTTTCTGATAGTCATACTCTTCACCCTTTCAATTTATTACATCAGTATTATAAAAAACAATTATTAACCTTATTTTAACAAAAATCACATCATAAAAACGACAGCTGTTCGTCCTTTTCGGGAAGCTCACGAAGATATGCGAATACTTCATCGGGATCATACATAACACCGTGCTTTTCGCACTCATTACAGAATATGCTCATTAGCCTGCCGTTGTTAATACTGTTACAGATGTACTCATTGCCATACTGCGATATATACCGCTGTTTCATACCTGGGAAATGCCTGTCAAGCGCAGAATAAAAATATTCTCTGTCGCCGTCACGCATCGTAGTGCCTATCCCCATGCAGATAATACCCTTTACACCCGTGTCAAAGCAGTACGACAATATTCCACGCAGATTTTCCTCGGTATCGTTTATGAACGGCAACACGGGACTAAACCACACGACGGTGGGAATACCGTTTTCCTGCATTGCTTTAAGCACCTCATACCGCCGCTTTGTAGTACAGACGTTCGGCTCTATAATGCGGCATAAAGCCTCATCGTATGTTGTCAGCGTCATCTGTACAACCGCTTTCGCCTTGCTGTTAATACTGCAAAGAAGATCAACATCACGCAATATCATATCCGACTTTGTTTGTAACGTAACGCCAAATCCGTGCCTGTCGATAATTTCAAGACATCGCCTTGTAAGCAACAGCTTTTCCTCGCAGTGCATATACGGATCGCTCATTGCACCTGTGCCTATCATGCACAGCTTGCGTTTTGAAGCAAGCGCTTTTTCAAGAAGCTCGGGAACGTTCTGCTTTACCTCAATATCCTCAAAGGCGTGTTGCATATTATAGCAACTTGAACGTGCGTCACAATAAATACAGCCGTGAGTACAACCTCGATAAATATTCATTCCGTTTTTCGGAGATAGTATGGATTTTGCGCTTACAAAGTGCATGGTACTCTCCTTATCAGTAACACACCGCACAGAGTGAACGGTGCGGTGTGTTTATTTATTACGTTTTTATACCTGCAAACTGGGTATTGTAAAGTCGTGCATAAGCGCCGTTTTCGCTAAGAAGTTTTTCGTGGTTTCCAGCTTCAACTACCTTGCCGCTGTCAATTACAACTATCTTATCTGCGTCACGAATAGTAGACAATCTGTGGGCAATGATAAGGCTTGTCCTGCCTTCCATAAGAGCAAGCATAGCCTCCTGAATATGTACCTCGGTACGGGTATCGATACTTGACGTTGCTTCATCGAGAATAAGTATCTTCGGATCGGCAAGAACGGCTCTTGCAATAGCTATAAGCTGTCGCTGTCCCTGGCTTAAGTTTCCGCCGCCCTCTGTGAGCATGGTGTCGTAGCCGTCTGCCATCTTCTCGGCAAAATCGGCAACCTTTGCGGTCTTTGCCGCCGCAATAACTTCTTCGTCGGTAGCGTCAAGTCTGCCGTAACGGATATTCTGCATTATCGTATCATTAAATATCACGGTGTCCTGTAATACTATTCCGATTGAGCCACGGAGCTTCTTTTTCGGAATGTCATATATGCTTTCGCCGTCAAGCGTGATGCTTCCGCCGTCTATGTCATAAAACCTTGTCAGCAGATTTACGACCGTGGTTTTACCCGAGCCTGTAGCGCCGACAATGGCAAGCTTCTGACCGCTCTTTATCCACAGGTCAAAGTCATGCAGTACCTTTTCACCCGGAACGTAGGAGAAGTCGATACCCTTGAACATAAGATCGCCCTTTACGTTATCGATCGAGAAATCCTTATCGGTACCCTCGTCGCTTTCCGGCTCGGTGTCCATTATCTCAAACACACGCTCAGCACCTGCGATAGCCGTCTGTATTGAGGAATACTGCTGTGCTATCTCGTTTATGGGGCGGGTGAAGTTCTTGGTGTACTGTAGAAAAGCCTGTATCGTGCCGACTGTCATAACGCCTTTCAGAGCAAGGGGGTTGAAATCGATAATAAGGAAATATGCGCCAAATCCTGCAACAAGCAGGAAGCTGATATTCGATATAACGTTCATGCAAGGTCCCATTATACCGCCGCATATCTGCGCCTTGATCGACGCTTTCTGAAGCTCATCGCTTATCTCGCCGAACTCCTTGCAGGCTTTCTTTTCCTTTGAGTATGCCGCTACAGTTCTGTAGCCCGATACCATTTCTTCAATGTGTCCGTTCAGTCTGCCTAAAAGCGTCTGCTGCATGGGGAAATACTTTCTCATGAACTTTGTAAGATTCTTTGTTACAACAAGCGTCAGAACTACTGAGGTAAGGCTGACGAGCGTCAGCATAGGCGAATAATACAGCATGAACACAAGACAGCCGACAAGCGTTAAAACGCCTGAGAAAAGCGAGGCTATCGACTGAGAAACGGTATTTGAGATATTCTCAACATCGTTTGTCATACGGCTCATAATGTCGCCGTGCTGATGAGTATCGGTATACTTTATCGGCAGGTATGAGATCTTGTCAAACAGATCCTTACGCATAGCCTTGACTGTCGTCTGTGAAAGCTTAGCCGCAAATATGCCCTGAAAATATGTGAGCAGTGAGTTTACAAGATACACACAGCCGAGGGCTATAAGGCAGTAGATCATGCCACTTATATCTACGTTTAATCTCTGATCGGAAATGGTTATCTTGTCTATTGCAAGGCCTTGAAGATACGGCGCAACAAGGTTTAAAACCGTGATTATCAGCATGACCGATAACAGCAGTATCATAAGATACCTGTTCTTTCCGATGTAGCCGATAAGTCTTTTAATTGTGCCTTTTGCGTTCTTGGGCTTTTCAGCCATCAACATTCTTTCGTGGGGCGGAGGACCTCCTCTGCCCATCATTCTCATAGGAGGACGTTCATTAGCCATTTACTGCTGCCTCCTCTCCCTGCTTCATCTGCGAATAGTAAATATCCCTGTAAACATCGCTTGTTTCCATAAGCTCTTTATGCGTACCGAATGCACATATCGAGCCGTTTTCAAGCACTGCTATCTTATCCGCTCTCATAACACTTGCTATTCTCTGTGCTATCATTATAACGGTAACACCGCTTAAGCTTTCACGCAGAGCCGTGTGGAGCTTTGCTTCGGTGCTCAGATCGAGCGCCGAGGTGCTGTCGTCAAATATCAGTATTTCGGGCTTTTTGATAATAGCTCTTGCTATTGCCATACGCTGTTTCTGTCCGCCCGACAGCGACGCACCCTTTTCACTTATCATGGTGTCATATCCGTCATTGAAGCCGCTTATAAATTCTTCCGCCTGTGCTATTTTGGCGGCGGTCTTTACTTCATCATCTGTTGCTGTTTCACAGCCCCAGCGGATATTTTCGGCTACCGATCCCGAGAAAAGCTCGCTCTTTTGTAATACTACGCCTATCTTATTTCTTAACGTATCAACATCGTAATCTTTAACGTTTACGCCGTCAACAAGGACTTCTCCTTCGGTAGCATCGTAAAATCTCGGTATGAGATTTACAAGAGAGGTCTTACCGCAGCCTGTAGAGCCGAGAATTGCTATCATCTGACCCTTTTCGGCTTTCAGATCAATACCGGAAAGCACAGACTTACCCGATGAGCCGGGATATGCAAAGCTTACGTTCTTAAGCTCAACCGTGCCGCTGTTATCGCCGTCGGCGTTTTTGTTGCCGTTACTGATAACGGAATCAGTTGAAAGCACCTCGTTTACACGCTTCATAGACGCTGTGGCACGGGAAACCTGCTGGAACATCATACCTACCATCATGACTGACATGAGTATCTGTGTTATGTAGGTCACAGCCGCCATTACATCTCCGACCTGCATTGCTTTAGCTTCGATCTGAAAACCGCCTATCATTATAATAGAGATAACAGATGCATTCATAATAACCATAAGTATGGGGTTCAGCGTTGCAAGGAGCTTCTGAACCTTCAGGTTTGTTGACATGAGGTCTGTATTTGCGTTGTCAAACCTGTTTATCTCATATTCCTCACGGGTGAAAGCCTTTACCACTCTTGCTCCTGAAACATTCTCCTGCACAACGCTGTTGACCTTGTCAAGCTTAGTCTGGACAATGCCGAAAAGCGGTGCGGCTTTCTTCATGATTATTGCCACGGCAATAAGCTGAACGGGAAGTGATATAACAAGCACCATACCGAAGTTGACATTCAGCGTAAGTATAACGGCAATGCCGCCGATAAACTGTATACCCGTTCTTACAAACATTCTGAGCGACATGGATACAAATTCCTGTATTGCTGTTATGTCGTTTGTAAGTCTTGTAACGAGCGAGCCTGTAGTGAACTTGTCCGTCTGCTGAAAAGACATATGCATTACCTTTGCGAATGCGTCTTTCCTGAGATCGTTGCCCATTTTCTGAGCCGCCGTTGTGCCGAATGCCGCCGAGGCAATACCGCCGAAGCAGCCGATAAGTGAGAATACGAGCATTTTAAGTCCTGTTATCAGAACATACCGCAAATTTTCATCGGCAGACGCAGTGCCTAATATGCCGTTATCCACTATGTCGGACATAAGGGTAGGCTGTAACAGATCCATACCTACCTCAAGTATCATAGCCAGCGGACACAGCAGGGCGAAAAGCCAGTACGGCTTCAAGTACCTGATTACCTTCATCTGTGTTTCTCCTTTGTTCTATTAAAAAATAAAAAAATACCAATTTAATTATACACTTTTCTTTTCCGTGAAGTCAACAAACAGTTAGGAGAGGTCAATGCTTTTTCAGCAAATTTTCACAATTTGACTTGAATTTACCCACCCGATAAGATATAATAGACTATATACGTTTTTAAACGCACCGAAAGAAGGACAAAAATGAAAATAGCAATAGTAGGTCTTGGTCTGATAGGCGGCTCTATCTGCAAGGCTTTAAAGAAAAGTACATTTCATCATATAATGGGACTTGACGCCGACGGCGAGGTATGCAGAAAGGCTCTCGACAGCGGCGCAATAGACGAGATAATAACGGCAAACGAGCTGAGCGACGCTGATATGACTATGCTCTGCCTTTATCCCGAAACGATAGTTGAATTTGTAAAGCAGTACAAGGACAAGTTCAAGCCCGGCTCAATCGTTACCGACTCCTGCGGTATCAAGGAATATGTCGTAACACGCTGTACCGAGGTGCTTGAGCCGCTCGGTGTTATATTTGTCGGAAGTCACCCGATGGCAGGACGTGAATTTTCGGGTTTTGACTACTCAACCGATGACCTTTTCAAGGGTGCGAGCTATATAATCACCCCCTCTGAGAATACTCCCAAAATGGCAATTGATCTGCTGTCAACGCTTGCCTGCTGTATGGGATTCGGCAAGGTCGTAACCGCAACACCCAAGCAACATGATATAAATATAGCGTTCACCTCGCAACTGGCACACGTTGTATCAAATGCGTATGTTAAAAGCCCGTCACTGTTCAACGCAGACGGATTTTCGGCAGGCAGCTTTATGGATCTCACCCGTGTTGCAAAGCTTAACGAATATATGTGGAGCAGTCTGTTCCTTTGCAATAAAGAGGCTCTGCTGTTTGAGCTGAACACAATTATTGATAATCTGTGCAAATACAGAGATGCTATAAATGACGATGATATAGATACACTGCGTGATATACTCCGTGACGGCAGAGAGCGTAAGGAAAAGAGCAACGAGCTGTACGCTGAACACGCAAGGAGAAAGGTGTAAAATGCCCTCAACCAAAAAAACAAGAAGCTATGCTATAGCACTCAGCGGAATACTCAGTGCGATATGTATAGTGCTGATGTTCTGCACGGGCTTTATCCCTATCGGCGTATATATTCTGCCTGCTGTGGCAGGACTGGTCGTATGGATAATTTACCGTGAGATAAGCAGAAAATGGGCGCTTTTGTGCTATGCGGCGGTGGCTCTGCTTGCACTGCTCCTCACTCCCGATATAGAATCGAAGCTTCTGTTCTCGGGATTTTTCGGCTACTACCCTGTTATCCGTGATCTGCTTACAAAAGTAAAGCCAACGGTGCTGTCAATCTTAGTGAGATTTCTCTGTTTCAACATTCCCGTTATCGCAATATACGCTCTGCTCTTGAATGTACTCGGTATGGGACAGCTTATTGAGGACTTTGCAGGATTCGGACAGTTTGCGGTGCTTGCTTTCTGGCTTATCGGAAATTTCACATTTGTGTGCTATGACGTATGTCTGAGCCAGTTATCTTATTTTTATGATAAATGGCTGAGGAAGAAAGTACACAGACTTATACGGTAAATAAATGCTTATCCCACTTTAAAACGTGGGATAAATTTAGTTCAGAAAGGATACAAAATGAAAGTAGCTCTTATATATCAGGCTAAAGAGCCTCCTGTAATCGGAGGTATTAAAAAACCTATGAAGCCCGGCGGATACAGCGACGGCTGTGCAGATATAGCATACTGCCTTAAAAACGGCGGTGTCGATGTGATAACACCTGCGGACAACCCCGATGTCTATAAAGACACCGATTGGTGTTTTCCCGATACGCATGAGGGAATACAGCAGGCTATCGACAAGGGTGCGGACACACTGTGGCTGAATACGGTACTTTACAAGGGACACCCGATAGATGATTTCAGCGGAATATATGTTGTAGGACACCGCACGGAAGACGTTGAAATGTACGATGATAAATTCAGTACGAACACTCTGCTTTTACAAAATGAGTTGCCTGTCGTGACAGATTTGCTTGTCACTGCCGATACGGTATACAACGGCGAATATCCTTGCGTATTAAAGCCTATCCGAGGCAGAGGCAGTCAGGGTGTTGTAAAGTGCGATACTCCCGAAGAATTTATCAATGCCCGTGACGAAGCGTTTGCATCAGGCAGATACGGCAGCACTATGATGGCTGAGGAATATCTCAGCGGTACGGAAGTTACGCTTACGGTTTTCCCCGACGGCACTTCTCTGCCGTTCATTGAGCGTTTTGATCAGAAAAACGGTATTGCTCCGTATAACGGCGATGTTCCTGTTGTAAAAAACAGCCGTGTAATAGAGGACAACCCTCAGCTTACCGCTCTCAGAAAAAGCTGTGAGCTTGCGGTGTGGTTGCTCGGACTTAAGGCTATGGTGCGTATCGACTGCCGTGCGGATAAAAACGGCAGATATAAAATATTCGACTTCAATCCGAAACCCAATCTTACGGGTGCGTCACGTCCGCACCGTCCCGACCTTAACTGTCTGTCGCTTATGGCGGCTGAGGCGGCAGGAATGGATTATTTCGGACTTCTCTCAAAAATGCTTGAAACAAGATATATGCTGAATTAAGTCGCATTTACATACAATATGTTGTTGACAATCCCGTTTTGTTCAGGTATAATAGTGATATTAAACCGCATGGCTTTCGGCTTATGCGGTTTTAAGCGTTAAAAACGCTTACAGAAAGGTATGGAAAATTTATATGCAAAACAAAATACTGTTTACAGCTCCCGGAGAATTTGACAAATGGGAGCAGCAATGCCAGCCTATAGGAAACGGCTACATGGGAGCAAGCTTCTTCGGCGGCATTTCAAAGGAAAAAATAGTGCTGAACGAAAAGACACTGTGGGCAGGCGGTCCTTCGGAAAGCCGTCCCGACTACAACAGCGGCATTATTGACGGTAGTTACGAATATGTAAAGCAGGTACAGAAGCTGCTGTATGACGGCAAGTATGACGAGGCTGTGGCACTTCTGCCGCATCTGACAGGTGCTACCGACGGCTTCGGCGCATATCAGCTTTTATGTGACCTCATGCTCACTTTCTCTAATATAGATGAAACACTGGCAACCGATTACACAAGAACACTCGACCTTGACAATTCAATATTTACAACACAGTTTACCTATCAGGGAGCTGTGCATAAGAGAGAAGCTTTTGCAAACTATCCCTCAAATGTTATCTGTCTGAAATTAAGCTCGGACAAGCCCAGAAGAATATGCGTAAGACTGTCGCTTGATAATCTCCAGTGCGGAACGGTAACTGCCAACGGCGATACACTTACATACGAGGGTGCATTATGGGACAACGGTCTGCGCTACTGCACCGTATTCAAGGTAGTGAACAAGGGCGGAGAGCTTATTGACGCAAAGGACAGCATAATGGTCGAACACGCAGACGAGGTATATATTTATCTTACAGCGTCGACCGATTATTCAAACAAGTACCCAACATTCAGAACGGGTATCGATCCTTCAATTGCCGTTAAACAGCGTATTGAAAATGCCGTAAGCAAGGGCTTTGACGCACTTTACGAAGAACACCTTGCCGACTACAAGGCGCTGTTTGACAGAGTGTCGCTCAGAATAAACGAGGATACAAACGACGTTATCCCCTGCGACAAGCTTATCAAGGAATATAAAGAGAGCAGTTCAAGAAATATAGCAAACCGTCTTGAAACGCTTTATTTCCAGTTCGGCAGATATATGCTGATAAGCTCATCACGAGCAGGCTCGCTCCCCGCGAACCTCCAAGGCGTGTGGAATGAAAGCAACTGCCCTCCGTGGTGCTGTGACTATCATATAAACGTAAATCTTCAGATGAACTACTGGGGCGCATATAACACTAACCTCAGTGAAACAGTTCCTCCGCTGGTTGATTTTCTTGACAGTATGCGTCCGTCGGGCAGAAAGTCCGCAGAGGCGTATTACGGTATAAAGTCCGATGAAGATCATCCCGAAAACGGCTGGTGCGCTCATACTCAGAGTACGCCTTTCGGCTGGACAGCCCCAGGCTGGGACTTCTACTGGGGTTGGTCAACTGCGGCTGTAGCATGGCTCATGCAGAACATTTATGAGTATTATGAATTTACGGGCGATAAGAAGTATTTTGAAGAACGTATCTATCCGATCATGCGTGAAAGCGTGCGTTTCTATACACAGTGGCTGATATATGATGATAAACAGAAGCGTCTTGTTTCTTCGCCTACATATTCCCCCGAACACGGTCCTGTTACGATAGGCAATACTTATGAGCAGAGCCTTATCGAACAGCTGTACAGCGACTTTATCACTGCAAGCGAAGCGCTTGGCGCAGATGAAGAACTGAGAAATGTTGTAAAGAATCAGATCGTTCAGTTAAAGCCGTACAGCGTAAGCAAGAAAACAGGCTTGTTAAAGGAATGGTTTGAAGAAGATGATGACAGCTTCGACCACAGCAAGAC
>CAVJKI010000062.1:4895-9230 GCA_963649995.1 Sodaliphilus sp. | reverse complement strand
GTAAAGAATGTACTGGATAAAACTCCGATAATAGGCAAGAGCTTGGGTAAAGCGGCTAAAGGCACAAAGCAGCTGTTGAAATACGCAATTTACCACTCTAATTTGTTTGAAAATTTAGGGTTTAAATATTTAGGACCTATTGACGGACACAACCTTGATGAATTGACTGAGGCACTGATGGTTGCAAAGATGATGCAAAAGCCGTGCCTTGTTCATGTTTATACGAAAAAAGGAAAGGGCTATGCTCCTGCTGAGGACAATTCGGGCGAATATCACGGACTTCCGCCCAGAAACCACGATGAGCAGTCTGAAAACGGAGGAGAATGCTTCACTGATGTATTCGGTAAAACACTGCTTTCCTTTGCTGAAAAAGATGAAAATATATGTGCCGTTACGGCGGCAATGAAATACGGAACGGGATTACAGCATTTTTATAAGGCTTTTCCCGAACGTTTTTTTGATGTGGGAATCGCTGAACAACACGCAGTAACATTCAGTGCGGGGCTTGCCAGTCAGGGTAAGCTGCCTGTGTTTGCGGTGTATTCGTCATTTCTCCAGCGGTCGTATGATCAGCTGATACATGACTGTGCTATAGAAAACCGTCATATAGTAATCGGTGTTGACAGGGCGGGCTTTGTCGGTGAGGACGGAGAAACACATCACGGACTGTTCGATGTTGCAATGCTCACCACAATACCCGGTATAACCTTATATTCGCCGTCTGACACCGCAGAGCTTTCTTTATGTCTTGAACAGGCTCTGTATAAAAACAGCGGTATATCGGCGGTCAGATACCCCAGAGGCTGTGAATTATACCGCTCCGAAGCTAAAGAATACAGTGATTACAGATATGTATCAAACGGTCATAACAAGCTCATTTTCACATACGGCAGAATATCTGCGTATGCTTACCGACTTGCTGATAAGGCTGACATTTTGCAGGCAATAAAGATTTTCCCTGTTAATGATGAGATTATCAAAATCAGTTTCGGATATGATGAAATATACGCCTTTGAAGAAGGAGAAAGAGAAGGCGGAATTTCTCAGAAGCTGTGTACTGCTTTGGCTCTTGCAGGCTATAAAGGTAAATTCACCATTACAGCCGTTGACGGATTTATCCGCCATGCAAAGGTTGAAACACAGCTTCATAATGCAAAGCTTGATACTGACGGTATGAGAGAAATCACAGGAGTATGATATGCAGAAAAGACTGGATGTTTATCTTTCTGAAAACAATACAGTAAAAAGCCGCAGCCTTGCCGCCGCATTGATAAAACAGGGCAGTGTTGAGGTCAACGGCAGAATATGCACAAAGCCGTCTTATACGGTCGGTGACGAAGATACAGTGAAAATCATCGGCGATATGCCGAAATATGTCGGCAGAGGCGGACTTAAGCTTGAAAAGGCTCTGACATATTATAAGCTTCATCTTGACGGCGCTGTCTGCATAGATATAGGCGCTTCCACCGGCGGTTTTACCGACTGTATGCTACATAACGGTGCTGTAAAAGTCTACTCGGTAGATGTTGGCACAGACCAGCTTGATGAAAAGCTCAGGAACGACCCAAGAGTTGTGTCAATGGAGAAAACGGATATAAGAAAATGTGTCGGCATTTTACCGAGGGTGGATTTTATAAGTATAGATGTATCGTTTATTTCGTTGAAGCTGGTTCTTCCGTCGGCTTATGCCTTACTGAAGGACGGCGGAGAGTGTGTGGCGCTTATCAAGCCTCAGTTTGAGGCAGGGAAGGCGCATTTAAGCAAAAACGGAATAGTGCGTGATACAAAAATACATAAAAAGGTATGTGAGGAGATTTCGCAGTTTTCGTCAACGGTCGGATTTGAGCGCGGCGAGGTTATTACTTCGCCTATAACCGGCGGCGACGGCAACACGGAATACCTGATATATCTCAGACGTCCGAAAACAGTATCGGCGAAAGCGGGTGATGAATTCTGAAAGTAATGATATGTGCAAACCTTGAAAAGGAGCGGAGCAGAAAAGCGGCAGTCGACGCTTGTGCGAGCTTAAGCAGGCTAGGCTTTCTGCCGATGATAGAAAAGCAGTATGAAGCTTCCATAAAGGTTGATAATGCATTATACGGTGAAACGGACAAGCTTATAACAGACTGCGATATGTTTATGACTATAGGCGGTGACGGCACTATACTTAAATGGGGGCAAAAAGCCGCCGCCTGCAATAAACCGTTGCTTGGCATAAACACGGGCAGACTGGGTTTCATGACTTCCATCGAGAGCGATGAGCTTGATACGCTTGAAAGGCTTAAAACGGGAAATTACACAATAAGCCGAAGAATGCTTCTTGATATTGAGTATGAGGGAAAAGGCAATTTCAGCGCAATAAACGATGTCGTTTTCAATAAATGCCGTTACTCAAAGCTACCTGAATTTATCGTGTCGGTAGAGGAATATGAGGTAACGAAAATAAGGGCTGACGGTATAATTTTCAGCACTCCTGCAGGCTCAACTGCATATTCATTATCCGCAGGCGGTCCTATTATTTCTCCTGACGCACAGTGCGTATTGAATTTACTCCGTTATGCGCTCATTCGTTATTTGGCAGACCTATGATATTTTCATCTGATTCCGAAATAACCGTGCGTTTTTCGGCTTATGAAAACAGCGGTGTTTCGCTGAGCATAGACGGCAATGACGATATGGATTTCAACGAGGGTGAAACGATTAAAATAAGACGGTCAAAGCAAGAACTTTCACTTATAGATATTAACGGAAGCAGCTTCTATAAGGCTGTTCACAACAAGCTTATGCGTCCGTTGAAGTAAAATAATCAAGGGGTGATATTGTGAAAAAGAAAAGGCAGGCGGAAATACTGAGAATTATATCCGCAAATGAAGTAGAAACACAGGAAATGCTTCTCAATCTGCTCAAAGAAAAGGGTTATGATGTTACTCAGGCTACGGTTTCCCGTGATATAAACGAGCTGAACATAGAAAAGACGGTTTCGTCAAACGGTGTGAGCTGTTACGCAAAAGCCGAAAAGGTACATACCGTAAAGTTTCACAATATTATTTCGGAAGCGGTTGTCAGTATAGATTATGCAATGAATATAGTTTCGATAAAATGCCACAGCGGTCTTGCCAATGCTGCCTGTGCCGGACTTGATATGATGAATCTTTCCTATGTTGTCGGAACTATAGCGGGCGATGATACTATATTTGTACTCACAAGAACCGAGGGTGACGCAAGAATGCTTACACGTCATCTGAAAGAACTGATTTAAGATAAGGAGGTCGGCGTTTTGCTTAGAGAGCTATCTATTGAAAATCTTGCAGTAATTGAAAAGGCGTCGATTGCCTTTGACGATAAGCTGAATGTATTTACGGGCGAAACAGGCGCAGGTAAGAGTATTCTTATCGGCGGTATCAATGCTATTCTCGGTGGCAGAGTAAGTAAGGATATTGTAAGAGCGGGTGCAGATAAGGCTGTGATAACGGGGCTTTTTGACGATTTACCGCAAAGCGTTAAAAATAAGCTTTCAGAGAACGGTTTTTCTGCTGACGACGAGCTTTTATTGCAACGTGATATTCATGGCGACGGTAAGAGTACCGCAAGAATAAACGGCAGAGCAACAACAGTAGCTATACTGCGTGATATTGCCTCTGAGCTTATTGACATTCACGGTCAGCACGATAACAGATTGCTTATGGACGGCGATAACCAACGGGAGATACTTGATAATTACGGCGGGAACAGCAAATTATTGTCCGAATACGCCGCCGCATTTAAAGAATTTTCTGCGCTTTCAAGAAAGATAAAGGAAGTAAGCCGTAAAAAAAGCGAGTCGCTGGAGAAAGCGGAGCTGCTCAGAGAACGGCTTGAAGAACTAGACAGATATAATTTTTCCACCGATGAGGAGGAAAGTATAAAGCAGAAGCTCGAAGAACTGCGTAATGCGGAATATATAAGCGAGAATCTTTACAACGCACAGACAGCTATATCGGGCGATGATGATACGGACGGTGCTTATTCTTTGCTTGAGCGCTGCCGTGAAAGCGTTTCATCACTTAGTGATACTGTCCCCGACCTTGAAAAGCTGACGGACAGAATATCGGATATGCTTGTTGAGCTTGAAGATATAAGAGAAGAAATAGTGCAGAGAATGCCTGATGATGACGAGGATACAGCAGGCTTACTCGGCATTTATGAAGAAAGACTGAGTGTTATAATCCGTCTTCGCAGAAAATACGGGGTTGAACTTCCTGAAATCCTTGAAAATGCCGATAAATGGCGCAAGGAGCTTTATGAAATAGATAACGGCGACGATATAATAGAAGAACTTACCGAGAAGAAAAAGGA
>CAVJKI010000062.1:0-4815 GCA_963649995.1 Sodaliphilus sp. | reverse complement strand
GGTAAATCGTCTTGCCGCAGAGCTTACCGACAGCAGAAAAAAATCTGCCGACGAGCTTGCAAAGCGTATATCCGACGAGCTTGCTTTCCTTGATATGCCCGATATAAGACTTGTGTTTGATATATCGCAGGATAAGGTCACGCTCAGCGGTATGGATAAGGTTGAGATGCTTATATCCGTAAATAAGGGTGAAGACTTAAAGCCGATGAGTAAGATCGCATCAGGCGGTGAACTGTCAAGAATAATGCTTGCTGTAAAGAATGTTCTTGCTGATACCGATCAGCTGCATACGATGATATTCGATGAAATAGATACGGGTATCAGCGGCAGAGCGGCGGCAAAGGTCGGAATTAAGCTGCATGAGGCGGCAAAGAACAGGCAGATCCTTTGCGTTACTCACCTTGCACAGATAGCGGCTATGGCTGATACACAATTGCTCATCAAGAAAACAAGCGATGACAAGCGTACATATACAGGTATAACAAAGCTTGATTTTGAAGGCAGGAAAAGAGAGATTGCGAGAATTATTTCAGGTGATGAGAACGATCCTATATCGCTTGAAAACGCCGAAATGCTGTTGTCAAGAAATAAAGAAATGTAATAAATTCAACATATACTAAGACAGTCTGAGTAAAACCTCAGGCTGTTTTTTTATGTCAAGCCCACAAACCGACACGTTTTTTCTTGCTTCCGTCCTATAATAAGCGAGGGGTTTTGAAATGGTAATTTATCTTGATATATTGATACTTATTAATCTTTACGTTACATATTTTCAGATTCTCGCTGTATCCGTGCTTACCCACAGAAAAGTAAAGTGGTACAGAAAGCTGTCATCGTCAGGTATAGGAGCGATAGCCTCGCTTTGCATTTTTATACCGCAGGATATGGTTTTACTGCTTACAGCTTTAAAGATAGCACTTTGTTTTCTGCTTGCATATACTGCTTTCGGCTACGGAAAATTATCATTATATGCTAAGTGCGTACTTTTTTTATTGCTCGTAAGCTTTGTGTTTTCGGGTCTTATGCTGTGCGTATGGCTTTTTGCCGCTCCTATGAAGATGTTATTTATAAACGGAACGGTATACTTCGGTGTAGATATTTTTACGATAATTTCATGTACGGCGATTGCCTACGGAATGTTGAGGCTTATAAGACTGATACTCGATAAAAACGGCAAAACCGACAGAAAGTATACGGTCGCTATCAGCAATAACGGTAAGGAGTGCAGACTGTCCGCACTTGCCGACAGCGGAAACGGGCTTGTGGACTGCTTCAGCGGACTACCCGTTATTATATGTCGACGTGATATTTGTACAGATATTTCACCGCCTGCAATTTCTGTGATTGACGCCAACGGCGACTTGTCGGAGCTTTGTACACAGATGATAAAGGGTGTGAGAATCCTGCCGTTTTCCACTATCGGGAAGGACGGCCTTATATGCACATTCAAAGCAGACAGTGTTGTTATAACCGATGATTCAAACAAAGAGAAATATCCTGTCAATGCGCTTATAGGTGTTGTTATAGGCGGAAAGCAGGAATATGAAGCAATCTTTAATCCCAAAATACTTGTATGAGGTGTAAAATATGCTCAGGGTAATTGAAATTATCAGCAATCTGATAGCTAAGCTCCGCATATCGGCAAGCGGGCGTAACGAGTGCGATTATATAAACGGTGCTGAAACTCTACCGCCGCCGCTGTCGAAAGAAGATGAACTGAGGACACTTGCAAGGCTTGATACAGACTTTGAAAATGCGAGAGAAACTCTTATTGTTCATAATCTGCGGCTTGTGGTTTACATAGCAAAGAAATTCGAGAGTACGGGTATAGGAATAGAGGATCTTATTTCTATAGGTACTATAGGGCTTATAAAAGCGGTGAATACATTCAGTGTTGAGAAAAACATAAAGCTTGCAACTTATGCTTCACGCTGTATAGAAAACGAAATTTTGATGTATCTCAGAAAAACCAATCAGCAGAAGATGGAAGTATCTATTGATGAACCGCTGAATGTCGACTGGGACGGTAATGAATTGCTGTTATCCGATATACTGGGTACTGACGATGATACGGTGAGTGTCAATATTGAATCGGAAGCAGAAAAAAGAATGTTGCTTGAAGCAGTGGAGAAGCTTGACGAAAGAGAAAGATTAATAATGGAATTGCGTTTCGGTCTTAATAACCGCCCCGAAAAAACACAAAAGGAGGTCGCCGATATGATCGGGATCTCCCAAAGCTATATATCACGTCTTGAAAAGCGTATTATAAAACGTCTGAAAAAGGAAATGGAAAGCCTGTGCAGTTAGCGCTTTCCATGATCTCTGCCGAGCAGTGCCATAGCGCATCTCAGTCCGTCCATTGCCGCAGTGACGATGCCGCCTGCGTAGCCTGCACCCTCGCCGCAGGGATATAATCCTTTTACACTGACCGATGAAAGCGTTTCATCTCTTACAATTCTGACAGGCGATGAGCTTCTGGTTTCAGGACCTGTAAGCACTGCATCGGGCAAGCTAAAACAGCTTATTTTCTTTGCAAACTGAGGTAAAGCATATCTCAGCGCACTGCATACATAATCGGGCAGGTATTCATCAGGTAAAACAAATTCCGTACCTATAGGGTAGGTCGGAGTAACATTTCCGAACTTTTCGGAAGTGCGTTTTTGAAGAAAGTCGCCGACTAAGGCAACAGGTGCATTATAATTTTCACCTGCCGCTTTATAGGCGGCTTTTTCTATTTTACGCTGAAGCTCAATTCCCGCCATAATATCATTGCCGTCAAAATCGTCGGGTGTGATTCCTACAAGAACGGCACTGTTTGCGTTTTCACCGTTTCTGGCATAATAGCTCATTCCGTTTGTTACAATGGTTTCGTTTTCCGAAGACGAGGCGGTGATTACGCCGCCCGGACACATACAGAAGGTGTAAATACCTCTGCCTGTTTCGTCATGTACAGAAAGCTTGTAATCTGCGGCAGGCAGTGCGGGGTGGCCACTCATATCGCCGTACATACTGCGGTCAAGGTCAGATTGCTTATGCTCAATCCTGACGCCTACAGAGAAGTTTTTCGGCTGCATTTCAACATTGTGTTCTTTGAGCATATAGAAAACATCTCTGGCGCTGTGACCTATGGCAAGTATGATGTTGTCGGTTTCTATAGTGTTTTCCGAATCGTCTTTTTCGTATGTTACCGATTTAATTCTGCCGTTTTCAGTATCATAGCCTGTGAATTTGGCACCGAATATGACCTCGCCACCGAGTGAGATAATATCATTGCGGATATTCTTCACTGTAACAGACAGCTTATCCGTGCCGATATGCGGCTTTGAATCGTACAATATTTCCGCAGGTGCGCCGTGACGGACAAATTCCTCAAAGACTGTTTTTGATAACGGGTCGTTTACACCTGTATTGAGCTTGCCGTCTGAAAAAGTTCCTGCACCGCCTTCTCCGAACTGCACGTTGCATTCTGTGTCAAGTATACCTTTCTCCCAGAATAAGCGAACCTTTTCCTTCCTTGAATCAACGTCAAGTCCTCGTTCAAGAACTATCGGGCGTACTCCGCATTGTGCAAGATATAAAGCGCTGAATATTCCCGCAGGACCGAAACCGATTATTACGGGTCGTTTTGGAAGCTGTGCTTTGGCAGGCAAAGAATACGGCAATTCTTTATAAAGAGAAACATTTTTATTGTCGGAGTTCTTTTTTATAATCATACTCTCGTTATCACAAGAAAAGCCGACTGTATAAACAAAATGAATATCATCTTTATGACGTGCGTCTACCGATTTCTTTATTATTTTCAAATCCGATGCGCTGAGCTTTTGGATTTTCAGCTTTTTCTTTATATACGTCGCAAGATCATCCATTGTATGGTCAAGCGGCATTTTGATGTTACTGTATTTTATCATTTTTTTACTCCGATAAAGAAAGACTTGCGTTCATGCCTGCGGTATAACCGCTTTTCCATGCCCAGTCAAGATTGTAGCCGCCGCATTTACCCTGAATATTGAGTATCTCTCCGCACAGATATAAACCGTGCGCTTTAAGCGATTCCAGCTTGTCCGATACTTCGTTTGCGGGTATTCCGCCGCAGGTGATCTGTGCAAGACTCCAGTCGGATACGTTCCTTATCGGGTATCTGCTGTCCATTGCAATATTACAGAGAAGCGATATTTCCTTGTCTGATATTTCACCGCAGAGCCTTGAAAAAGATATACCCGCTTTTTTCAGCATAGCCTGACCTATTCGTTTATGATATATGCCTGTAAGCAGTTCCTCGCAGGGAAGCGAAGCTCTCATTCCTGCGGTGCTTTTTATAAGAGTGAACAGCTCATTTTTACTGAGCGTCGGTGCTGTGTCAATAGAAATTTCGCCTTTATTTATATACTTTGCGGCTTTTGCCGAAAGATTGAATATGCATATACCTGATAAGGCTCCGTCTGTAAACTGCACCTCGCCCGACTGTCTGTCTATAACAGCTCCGCCGTAAATAAGTGAAACATCAGCAGTGACACGAAGCCCTTTTACTGATTTCACCAGCTCGACATCTGTTCTTAGCGGTGCTAAAGCGGGGTATAGCTTTGTTACAGTATGACCGAGCTTTTTGCAAAGCTCATATCCGTCGCCTGTTGAGCCGAGTGATTGAGCTGCTTTTCCGCCGGTGGCAATTATGACACGTTTCGCTCTGACCTCGGTTTCTCCGTTTGTTATAATAAAACAGTTCTTTGTTTTCTTTATATCTGTCACAGCGTATTCGCAGATCGTATTAATGCCTGAAAAATCAGCCGCAAAGCGAAGTGCGTCAAGTACAGATGT
>CAVJKI010000061.1:0-9378 GCA_963649995.1 Sodaliphilus sp. | reverse complement strand
TTTCTCCTCTAGAATTTTTGTCTAAAAAGTGTTGCACTTGACTTGACAATCTGCCCCCCTCCCCTACGGAGAACTAAAAACGGCAGGGTAATATATACGGAATATTTATATGAAAGGAAAACGGATTATGAAAATAGCTATAGACGCATTCGGCGGAGATAATGCACCTGACGAGGTTGTAAAGGGAGCAGTAGACGCCGTTAAGGAATACGGTGTTGATATTGTACTGACAGGCGACACAAAGAAGCTCGATGAGTGCTTTGCAAAGCTCGGACTTCCAAAGGATCACATCACATTTGAGCAGGCTGACGGAGTTATCGAGATAGAGGATAACCCTAAGATGATCTTAAAGGAAAAGAAAAATTGCTCTATGGGCGTTGCGCTCCAGATGGTAGCAGACGGCAGAGCAGACGCTATGATAAGCGCAGGCAGTACGGCGGCTCTTGTTATGGGCGGTACTCTTATAGTAAAGCGTATCAAGGGCGTAAAGCGTCCTTCGCTTACTCCCATTATGCCCGGTCTTAAGAATATGTACATACTGCTTGACGGCGGTGCAAACGTTGACTGCCGCCCCGATATGTTAAGACAGTTTGCCGTTATGGGCAGTGTTTACATGAATAAGATCATGGGTGTTGACAACCCTAAGGTCGGACTTCTCAATGTAGGCGCTGAGGAGGAAAAGGGCAGAGAGCTTGAACAGGAAACTTATACACTTCTTAAAAACAGCTCGCTGAATTTTACGGGTAACGTTGAAGCAAGAAATGCCGCACTCGGCGAGGTCGATGTTGTGGTAACGGACGGCTTTACGGGTAACGTTTATCTAAAAACAGTCGAGGGTATGGGCAAGTTTATGAAGGCTTCGCTCAAAAAGATATTCTTCCGCAACCTCGGCACAAAGATAGGCGCAATGTTCACAATGAAGGGTATCAAGGAAATAAGCAAGCAGATGGACTACAGAGAAACAGGCGGATCACCGCTTCTCGGTACTGCAAAGCCCGTGCTTAAGGCACATGGAAGCAGTGACGCTCTTGCATTTAAGAACGCCGTAAGACAGGCTAAGAATTTCGTTGAAAGAAACGTTATCGCAGAGATGGAAAAGGTACTGTCGGAAAATACGGAAGATTGATTGATATTGTTTGATAACTTATAGAAGAACAGTCTCGCACAAGGGGTCAAGGGGCGAAGCCCCTGACAGGGGTGTGGGGCGGTAGCCCCCATATTCAGCCGGCACGGATGCCGGGCGTGTATGCCCAAGGGCTTTGCACGATGCAAAGCCAACCAAGCATACACAACCCCTCCCATGGGGAGGGGTTTGGGGTGGGGATAATAAAAAAGCATTTTGTGTTAAATTGCTACAGTGCAATTATAAAGAAAGGCATTTCAATGACAGAGCTTGAACAGATAATAGGCTATTCGTTCAAAAATCCTGAGCTTTTAAAAGAGGCTCTTACTCATTCGTCATACACAAACGGAAAGCATTTACGCAGTAACGAGCGGCTTGAATTTTTAGGCGACAGTGTGCTGAGCATTGTTGTGTCCGAGCATCTTTTTGAAAATCTTACAAAGCTGCCCGAGGGACAACTGACTAAGATAAGAGCAAGCGTTGTGTGTGAAAATGCGCTTTATCCCTTTGCAAGGAAAATAGATTTAGGCAAGTATATTTTCCTGGGAAAAGGAGAAGAACATACGGGCGGCAGAGATCGCCACTCTATACTGGCTGACGCATTCGAGGCGCTGATAGCGGCAATATACCTTGACGGCGGATTTGAAGCGGCAAGGAATTTCATACTGCCGTTTATCCCTCCGCTTGACAAGCTCAGCACAGGTAAATTCCTGCTAGGCGACTACAAGACGGTATTGCAGGAGATAATCCAGCAAAACCCCGAAGAACGTGTTACCTATGAGATAAGCGACGAGTGCGGACAGGCACATAACAAGCAGTTTACCGCAAACGTACTGCTTAACGGTCTGGTAATCGGCACAGGCAAGGGAAAGAGCAAGAAAGAGGCGGAGCAGAGCGCCGCAAAAGAGGCTATAAGCCTTATGGGATATGAAACAAACTAACATTTCGGTATTTATACCGCATTACGGCTGTAAGCATATATGCAGCTTCTGCAATCAGAAAACGATAAGCGGACACAGCGAGCCTGTTACAGAAAAGGCGCTGGAAAGTATCCTTGACGGTCAGCTTGAAAATCTGAAAAACAGCGGAACAAGAGCGCAGATAGCATTTTTCGGCGGCAGCTTTACCGCAATAGACAGGGATTATATGATAAGACTGATGTCGGTCGCCAAGCGTTATATTGACGCATACCCGGAGCAGTATGACGGTATACGCTGTTCGACAAGACCTGACTGCATTGATGAAGAAATACTTGATATTCTGAAAAAGTACGGCATGACGGCGATAGAGCTTGGTGCGCAGAGCATGAATGATGAGGTGCTTCGTGCTAACCGCAGAGGTCACACCGCGGAGGATGTAAGACGTGCATCACGGCTTATAAAGCAGTACGGCTTTGAACTCGGACTTCAGATGATGACGGGATTGTATAAGGATACGGAGCAATACTGCATTGATACCGCAAAGGAGTTTATAGCACTTCAATGCGACACAGTGAGGATTTACCCGACTGTTATAATGAAAAATACAGAGCTTGGCAGACTGCATGAGAGCGGAGCTTATGACAGCTTTACTTTTGAACAGACGACAAGGCTTTGTGCAAAGCTGCTTGATATGTTCAACAAGGCAGGGGTCGTGGTTATCCGTATGGGACTTCACGCAAGCCGTGATGTTGAACAGGAGATGGTCGGCGGTGTGTATCACCCCGCACTGCGTGAGATAGCAGAGAGTATATTGTATCTGGAGAAGATGAACGCCGTGTGCGAGGACGGGGGAAAGTATGTCTTTTACACGGACAAGCGTAATATAAGTAAGATAATAGGACAGGGCGGAGCAAACCGCAATGCGCTTTTACAGCGTGGGATTTCCTTTAAAATAAAGGAAGAAAAGGGCACGGATCTCCGTGCGGAGAGGATCGGTTAATGTTTTTTAAATCTATGGAAATATACGGGTTCAAATCGTTTCCCGATAAGACCATACTGCATTTTGACAAGAGAATGACCGCTGTTGTCGGAAGCAACGGCAACGGCAAAAGTAATATAAGTGACGCACTGCGCTGGGTAATGGGAGAGCAGGGCGCTAAAAGTCTGCGCGGAGATAAAATGGAGGACGTTATCTTCCACGGCACTGTACGCAGAAAGCCTATGGGCTTCGCCAGCGTAACGCTGACTATAGATAACCATGACAGAGCGCTCAGAGTGGACAGCGACGAGGTTGTTATATCCCGTAAGCTGTACAGAAGCGGCGAGTCGGAATATAAAATAAACGGAGCAAAGACACTTCTTAAAAATATAAATGAACTGTTCATGGGTACAGGTCTCGGACGTGACGGCTACAGCGTTATCGGTCAGGGTAAGGTATCGGAGATAGTTGAATCGGGCGGAAGCAAGCGCCGTGAGGTATTTGAAGAAGCGGCAGGCGTATCGAAATTCTTAGCACAGAAAAAGGACGCAGAGAATAAGCTCAAACGTACAGAGGATAATTTACTTCGTATCCGTGATATAGCGTCGGAGCTTGAAACAAGACTACCAGTGCTTGAAAAGCAGGCGGCAAAGGCGAAAAAGGCTAAGGAGCTGCTTGCAAGAGAAGAAGAACTTGACATTACGGTAAGTATGTACGAGCTGACAGCGCTTGAAAAGACGATTTCGGAGTCTGAGGACAAGCTTCTTTTAAGCACGGCGGAGTGTGAAAACCTTGACAGGGATATAGCAAAGCTTGAAGCGGAGGAAGAAGACAGCAACAACCGCAGAATGACGCTCAGGGCTGAGCTTGAAAAGCTGAAAGCGGGAAGTGACGAGGCAAGGGAGCGTATCAGCGACATAAAGGCCGAGATAGCGGTACTGCGCAATGATATTTCCCATGCGGAGCAGACAATTGCCGAAGCGCAGAAGCAGATAGACGACGGCAAAAGCGGCAAGGCAAGACTTGAAGAAGATAAGAAAAGCCTTGAAAATGAGATCGAAGAAAAGCAGGCACTCATCGGACGGCTGAAAGAGGACAGCGAAAGGCTGACCGAGGAGCTGACGGGAATTGACGCAGAGGGCGAAACGCTTTCGGGCGAGTACAGAGAGCTTGATGAAAAGCAGGGTCAGCTGTATCTTAAAAGAACACAGCTACAGCTTTCCGTACAGCAGATAGAAGCAACCTCTGAGCAGCTTTCAAAACGTAAGGAGGAGCTTACAAGAACTGCCGAAAATGCGGCGGCTGAGGCAAAGGCACAGAGAATAAAGCTCAGTGATACCGAGGAGGAGCTTGAACAGGCTAACGAAGAAAAGGCGGAAGCCGAGAACAAGCTGACAGGCTATAAAAAGCTGTTTGCCAATAAGAACGACAAGCTTAAAACGGCAGGTCAGACGCTTGAAACGCTCCGCAAGGAGTACGAAACCAAAGCTTCACGGCATCAGGTGCTTGATGAGATAGACAAGAATATGGCGGGCTTCCAGTCGAGCGTAAAGTCGGTCATTATGGCGGACAGACAGGGACGGCTCAGCGGTATAAGAGGTACGGTTGCAGATATAATCAGTGTTGATAAGCGTTATACGGTGGCTATTGAAATAGCGCTCGGCGGTATAATGCAGAATATCGTAACCGATAACGAAGAATCCGCTAAGCGCAGTATGCGTTATCTGAAAGAAAACAACTTAGGACGTGCCACATTCTTACCTCTTACAAGCGTAAAGGGAAAGATGCTTGAAGTCGGAGGACTGAGCAGTGAAAACGGCTTTGAGGGTATGGCTTGCGACCTTGTAGAGTACGACAAGCTGTATGACGGGATAGTAAAATCAATACTCGGCAAGACGGCAGTAGTAGAGGATATTGATACGGCGTCGTTTATTGCGAAGAAGTACGGTTATCGTTTCAGGATAGTAACGCTTGACGGTCAGGTTATCAACGCAGGCGGCTCATTCACGGGCGGCAGTGTAAGAAATGACGCAGGCATAATCGCAAGAAAGCAGGAGCTTGCACTGTTATCCGAGCAGATCGAAAAGCTGAACGTTAAAATAAAGGACGAGAGCGAACAGTTGAAGCCACTTCAGGCGGAGGTTGCCAAAATGGCGGCTGAGATGGAGGGCTTTGCCGAGACCGTATCGCAATGCGAGCCGAAGATAGCAAGACTTGAGGCACAGCGTGACGGTATAAAGCAGCTTTTGTCACAGCTCACCGCACAGCGTGACAGCGCCGAGGAACAGCTTGACGCACAGGAAAGAGCCGAGAATGACGGCAGAAAGCTTCTCAGCGACGCCAAGGCACAGCTTGAAAGCGTGCTTGCCGAGATAGAAAAGAACGAGGCGGCACTGTCCGAGCAGAGAAGCGGACTTGACGAGGCTGAGGACAAGAGAAAGGCTATAGCCGATAAGATACAGCAGAACAACATGGACGTTCTGTCGGTGAACGGCGATATATCCAATATCCGCACAAGGATAGAGGGTATAGACGCATCTATCCTTGCACTGAGTGACGGCGGAAGCGAACAGCTAAGAAAAATAGAGGAGCTCAAAAACGGCATTGAGCAGAAAAATAACATTATCACCCAAAAGACGGCTCAGACGGAAGAAATAGCCAAGAGTGCGGGGGATAACGAGAAAGCGATTGCCGATAATGTATCGCTTACCAATGCGGCTGAAAAACGTATCAGTGAGATAAACAAGTCGATAAGAGAGCTGACCGAGGCAAAGGAAAAGTTCAGCACCGATGTCGCTCGTCAGGAGGAACGCAAAGGCTCAGCGGAAAGCCAGACCGAAAAGATAATTTCGGGATTGTGGGATAAGTACGAGATGACACGCAGTGAGGCGAGGGAACGTGCAAAGCCCGTTGACGACGCAGGCATATTCATGATGAAAGCGGAGCTTGCCGAGATAAAGCGCAGTATTGCGGCGCTCGGAAGCGTAAACTACAGCTCGATCGAAGAGCTTGAGGAGGTATCGGAGCGTTACGGTGTTCTTGCAGGACAGCTGAAGGACGTTGAAACGTCCAAGACCGAGCTTGAAAACCTTATCGCCGACCTTATCAAGGATATTAAGCAGAGATTTACCGAGAGCTTTGAGGCTATCAACGAACATTTCGGAATGTTGTTCAGCGAGATATTCGGCGGTGGAGAAGCAAGACTTCAGCTGTCTGACCCTGACGATGTGCTGAATTCCGATGTTGAGATATATGCAGCTCCTCCCGGAAAGGTAATAAAGAGCCTGTCGCTGTTATCGGGCGGTGAAAAGTCAATGGTAGCGCTGACGATTTATCTTGCGATATTACTTCACAGACCGACACCATTCTGTATGCTCGACGAGGTCGACGCGGCGCTTGACGAGGCTAACGTACAGAAATACGCTACATACTTAAAGCGATTCTCACATAACACTCAGCTGATGGTTATCACTCACAGGAGAGGTACAATAGAGCTGTGTGACGTACTTTACGGCGTTTATATGCAGGAAAAGGGCGTATCCGGACTGTTAAGACAGGAGTTCAGCGAGGAATTTTTAAACGAGGTTGAAAACTCATAACGGAAATTATATATTGTATATGAAATATCGGGGTAGGAAATGAATAAATTAAGAGTAACAGCTTTATTGCTTGCCGTTATTCTTGCGGTAAGCGGTATAGCTATTAAAATCATCGGTACTGAGGACAGGATAGAGCCGACCTTATCGCTCGGCACGGTACTCAGCGGCGATGAGGCGCAAAAGGATCTGAAATACGTTTATGACACGGTGAGAGCCAATCATCCTGCATTTTTAATCGACGACAGTGCGGATAAAAAATTCGGCGACGCTTATATGTCGCTGCGCAGGGAGTTGTCGGACAAAGAGCAGATAACGGTAAACGAGCTGTGGGAAATGTCGGCAAGGCTTGTCTGCACGCTTGACGACGCACATACGATAGTTACCGTATCGGGTACACAGTATGTCAGCGGTGGTGCTGAAATAAGCAAGGCTTATAATGACGGTACGCTTGTATCGATCGACGGCATATCGGCTGACAGTATGAAGGAGCATTTTAAAAAAATCTTCCCGTGTGAGCCGCAGGTCAGCTTCTATGCGGACTATATGTTCGGCGTGGCTCTGGAATACGGCAGCTGGCTTACTCTGCTCGGTGCGGACGTATCAGACGGAATAGATGTCGTTATCGGTGAGAATGCCGAAGCAAAGCATTTTGATATGACCGATGAGGCTCCTGCAAGAAAACAGCTTGAGCTTTGCTCGTATAAAATTGACAAGGAAAATTCACTGGGTATTTTCACACTCAACCGTTGTGAAATGTCGGGAGAATACACCGATAAGTTGTCGGAATTTTTCGGCAAGGTAAAAGATAATGATATTAAAAACGTGGCTGTTGACCTGCGCAGTAACGGCGGCGGAACGACAGAAGTCATAAACGAATTTCTGCGGTATATAAATATAAGCGATTACAAGCTGTTCGGCGGAGCGGATATCAGATTCGGCGGAAACCTTGTTTCCTACCGTGACGAGATAACGCCGAACAAGCACGTTGAAAATGCTTTTGACGGCAGGGTGTATGTGCTGACATCAAGCTACACATTCAGCTCCGCAATGGATTTTGCAACAGTGATACAGGATAACGGCATAGGCAAGGTCATTGGCGAAACACCGGGAAATATGCCTACGGCATACGGCGACAAGCTGAGCTTTCAGCTTCCTGTATCAAAGCTTATGCTGAGTGTGTCATACAAGAAATTCTACCGTGTCGATATAACCAAAAGCATTGAACCGCTTATCCCCGATTATGAGACGGATGCAGACACAGCGGAGGAAAAGCTGGTTGAATATATAAAATAGGAGATAATTTTTCAATGGGATTATTTGAAAAACTGAAAAACGGCTTAAAGAATACAAAGGACGCTCTTGCAAGCAAGATAACGGGAGTTATAAACTCGTTTACTAAAATAGACGAGGACTTCTTTGAGGAGCTTGAGGAAACGCTTATTCTGTCCGATATAGGCGCTGTGACAAGTGCAAATATCTGCGAGGCGCTGAGAAAAGAGGTAAAGGCTACGGGTACTACCGACCCTGCCGAAGTAAAGGGACTTTTAAAGAAGATCATCGCAGAAATTCTTGAGGGCGACAATGAGCTTAACCTTGATACAAAGCCTACAGTAATACTTGTTATCGGCGTAAACGGCGCAGGTAAGACAACGACTATAGGAAAGCTGGCATATAACCTTAAGAACAGCGGCAAGAAGGTCGTTGTTGCGGCGGCGGATACTTTCCGTGCGGCGGCTATTGAACAGTTGCAGGTATGGACAGACCGTGCGGGAGTTGATATAATAAAGCACTCAGAGGGAAGCGACCCTGCGGCTGTTGTGTTTGACGCTGTAAAGGCAGGTATGGCAAGAGAAGCAGACGTTATAATCTGCGATACGGCAGGCAGACTGCACAACAAGAAAAACCTGATGGACGAGCTTAAGAAGATAGCGAGAATAGTAAACAACAATGCTCCCGACAGCCGTGTTGAAACATTGCTCGTGCTTGACGCTACAACGGGACAGAACGCAGTAAATCAGGCAAGACTGTTCAAGGAAACGGCAGATATAACGGGTATAGTACTTACAAAGCTTGACGGAACTGCAAAAGGTGGTATAATAATACCTATAAAAGAAGAACTCGGCATACCTGTAAAGCTGGTCGGCGTGGGCGAGAAGATAGACGATCTACAGCCGTTTGTACCGCAGGACTATGTAGAAGCTTTATTTGAATAAGTGCCGTATTACGAATAAACGAAAGGACAATATATGAAGCTTATTATCGCCTCAAACAACGCAGGCAAGATAAAAGAATTCAAGGAAATGCTGACACCTCTAGGCTATGAGCCGATTTCTATGAAGGAAGCAGGAATAGATACGGATATAATCGAGGACGGAGATACGTTCAGCGAAAATGCACATATAAAAGCAAAGACCATTTACGATATGACGCATACGCCCGTGCTTGCGGATGACAGCGGATTATCCATAGAGTTTTTAGGAGGTGCGCCCGGAATATATTCGGCAAGATATGCGGGTGAAAACGCTTCAAACGAGGACAGGAACAATAAGGTGCTTGACGAGCTTAAGGGCGTTGACAAGCCGCTGAGAAACGCTAAATTCGTATGTGCCTTGTACTTTATCCGTGACGATGATTACGAGATATGCGTAACGGGCGAATGCGAGGGCTTTATCGGAGAGGAGCCTGTCGGAAAGAACGGCTTCGGCTATGACCCGATATTTATGCTTGACGACGATACAAGCATGGCGTGTCTTACGG
>CAVJKI010000060.1:0-9434 GCA_963649995.1 Sodaliphilus sp. | reverse complement strand
CATATTATACACCATTTCCGAAAAAATGTCCAGTTACATTTAAACGATTACATAATTTTTTGTCAATCTGAACGAAAATTGAGCTGTTTGATAAAATTCAGGTAAAAGCCACTTGACCCAAACGTAAAATTTCTGTATAATTCATTTCAGTCGAACGACAGATTCGGCATTATAGATCGATACAAACTTACTGTAAGGAGATTAAAAAAATGAAGAAGATTTTAGCTTTAGTAGCAGTAGTAGCTATGGTAGCAGCTATGGCAACAGCTTGCGGCAACAACACAACATCATCAAGCGTTGGCAGCTCAACAAGCGTTTCTGAGTCTAAGTAATCAGAAATAACGGAAAAATATCGGGAACACGGTTTTAAACTGTGTTCCCGATTTTTTCATTTACGGCGATTTTCGGATCATATCTACAGAGTATCGTAATACTCCGCACATATCTCCTGTACGCTTCTTCCGCTTGCTCTGTTATAGCGGTTTACAACAATTTTCCCGTTCCGATCCAGTTCGCTCGGCAATTCACAGCAGGTAAGAAAAACCTTGACACCCGCTCTGCCTATTACGTCTGCGCTTCCGCCGCTGAGCGCTCCGAACGGATAAGCAAACGAGGCGGGTCTTATTCCCGTTACACTCTCCAGCTTATCAGACAGGGCGGACACATCGTTATAAAGCGCGATATGATAATCCTCATCGCTTTCGCCGTACTTTTTCGCACAGCCGTTCCTGCCGTCGGTGTTGGAATGCATATCGTAAGTGTGGTTTCCTATCTCGACATATCCGCTGTCAGACAGCTTTTTTATCTCATTCCATGTCAGATAAGCATAAGATAAATGCTTCCCTTCTTCGTCTGCTTCGGAATATTTGTCCGTATAGTTGCCTACAATGCTTATAACAGCTTTCATATTATATTTTTCAAGAAGCGGCAGAACGTAATAAAGACCCGTTTCGTAGCCGTCGTCAAAGGTTATCATAACAGCCTTTTCGGGCAGTACTCCGCCTTTTTCCTTAATTGACACAAGCTCGGACGGCAATATTGAAGTAAAGCCGTTTTCCGACAGATATTTCAGGTCGCTTTCAAGCTCATACGGCGTAATTATATATTCGCCCGACCTGCTTTCGTCCTTCAGCACCTGATGATACATCAGGCCCAGAAAGCGGTCGTTTTCTTCGTCCTGCGCATATATAGCGGCGCTCAGCACACCGAGCATGGCGGCTATGCAGATGATCCCCGCAGTTATCGCCGCCGCAACATATATTCTACCGCTGTTCAAGCTATCATCTCCGTTTGTTCTTTTTGTTTAATTATCAGCTTTTAACAGGTTGATTATTCGTTAAACTGACATAATTTTTTGTAAAAAAGCGGTTTTCGGATATTTCGGATTGACTGTAAAAGAATACAGTTGTATAATTTAGGTAGCTTGAACTGTTTGTTTTTTAATGCACCAAAATATCAATTTTCTATCCATAATCGGCTTTCTAAACAGGAGAGGTAATATGAACACAGAAAAAATACAGGAAATCCCGATTGCCGTAAGCGTAGTCGTTCCCGTATACAACGTAGAGAGATATATAGAACGTTGTCTGAAATCCCTTGCACAGCAGGACTTCAATGCAGGGTATGAAATCATCATAGTAAACGACGGCACAAAAGATAATTCAATGGCAATAGCGGAGAAATACGCCCGTGACTACAGTTATTTCCGCATCATCACGCAAGAAAACGCAGGACTTTCCTCCGCAAGAAACACAGGTCTTATAAACGCCAGGGGCGATTATATTGCTTTTGTCGACAGCGATGATTTTGTTGCGCCGGATTACATTTCCGAAATGTACAGCCTTGCGGTAAAACACAACGCAGACATAGTTCAGTGCAGATACTGCAATTATTTTGAAAAAAGCGACAGAAGCATAAACGTACTGCTTTCCCACAGAAACGGCGCAAGCGACGGAAACAGCGCCTTTGAAAAGCTGATCTCCGACGTATCGGTAAGAAACTATGCGTGGAACAAGCTGTACAAACGTTCTCTTTTCACCGACAATAATATAAGCTATCCTGTCGGCAAGTGCTTTGAGGACGTAATAACCACGCCGAGGCTTTTTGCCAAAGCCAAAAGAGTTGCCTTCACCCGCAAAGTGCTGTACAGCTACGCCCACAGACCCGACAGTATAACGGGCTGTGCGGGAAGAAAAATGGTAGACAGCTATCTTGAGGCTTATCTTATCCTGTCGGAATATCTTGCAGACAACGGAGTATATTACCGCTGCCGTCCGAGAATAGCAGTCATGACGCTTAAAGTAATGATAACCCTATACGGAATGATAGCAAGGCAGTATATTGCGGGCAAGGGAAACGGCGGTAGCTACATTGCAGACTGCATAGAGGTGAGAAGCGCAGTCAGAAAACAGCTCCGTATGCTTTCACCGTCTTATATCAAGCGCTCGGAAAAGGAACAGCTTTCAAAAAGCAACTGAATATGCAAAGCCCCGTAAGAACAAAAAACTACGGGGCTTTTTATTGCCTTTCCGACTTCGGCTTTGAGGCAAAAATCGCTGTATTTCGCTAAATTTTCACATTTTCCCTGTTGCAATCGGGTAAAAATTATGATATACTTAATGTATATGTAAAGTGGAGAAAAATTATCATGAGTATTGCAGTAGCTATAGACGGTCCCGTTGGAGCGGGCAAAAGCTCCATTGCCAAGGAATGTGCAAAGCGTTTAGGTTTTATTTACGTTGACACGGGTGCAATGTACCGTTGCATCGGTCTTTTCTGTGACCGCAACGGCGTAGATATGGACGACCCTGTCAGAGTGAGTGCGGCTCTTTCGCACATTTCACTTGATGTTAAGATAAAGGACGGCACACAGCACATTTATCTTAACGGCTATGACGTTTCGACAGAAATACGTCTTCCCGAAATCAGTATGGCGGCATCAAAGGTTTCGGCTATTCCGGCTGTAAGAGCATTCCTGTTGCAGTTCCAGCGTGATATGGCAGAAAGCCAGAATGTCATCATGGACGGCAGGGATATAGGAACGGTGGTGCTTCCCGACGCACAGGTAAAGATCTATCTTACGGCAGACGCCGAGGTCAGGGCAAAACGCCGTTACGATGAGCTTATAGCAAAGGGTACGGCTGTTTCATACGAAAGCGTGCTTGCAGATTTAAAACAGCGTGACCACAACGATATGACAAGAGAAATAGCACCGCTGAAGCAGGCTGATGACGCAGTGCTTGCAGACACAACTGAGCTTGACTTTGAAGGCTCGTGCGATCTGCTGGTCAAAATAATCAAAGAGAAGGCAGACATCAGATAATGTATGAATTTTTCAGAAAGATAGTATGTCTTTCAATGCATATAAAATACAGGATCAAGGTAATCGGCGGTGATAACAGACCGTACAAGCACGGCATAAGAGGCGGCTATATAATAGCCTGCAACCACCAGGATTACGGTGATCCCCCGCTGATAGCGGCTGTGAACAAGGCTCATTTCTCATTTATGGCGAAAATCGAGCTGTTCCAGAAGAACAAATTCTTTGCGTGGCTGATAACCAAGTGCGGCGCTTTCCCTGTAGTAAGAGGCGCAGGCGACGGCAGTGCGATCGATCATGCAATTTCCGACCTTGAAAAGAACAGAGCCTTCGTAATATTCCCCGAAGGCACACGTTCAAAGGACGGCAATATAGGACGTGCAAAGTCGGGCATTGCGGTTATTGCAGGCAAGACAAACGCTCCCGTTCTCCCGATGTGCATAAAGTACGGCAAAAAGGGCTTCCGCAGAAAAGTGTGGATCTCGGTCGGCGAGATGATACCCGCCGAGCATATAGCTCTGAACGGCGATGACAGAACAGAGCTCAGACGTGTTTCAAACCTTATCATGGATAACATAAAGATCCTTATGGACAATATGAGCGAATACGGCGATCCGCTTCCTAAGCAGTGCATCCCGAAGCTTGAAAAAAAGTCCGACGGGGAAAATAAGTGAGCCGTTACAATATAGAAACGGCAAAGAGCGCAGGCTTTTGTTTCGGAGTGAAACGTGCCGTTGAGATAGCCGAAAAGACAGCCGACGAAAATAACGGCTGCTGTACGCTCGGCGAGCTTATTCATAACGGCAGTGAGATAGCAAGACTTGAAAAGCTCGGAGTTTATCCGATAAACTCCCCCGATGATCTGCCGCAGGGAAAAACGCTGATAATACGTTCTCACGGAGTTCCCGAAGCCGTAATAGACTATATAAACAGTCACGGCATAAAATACGCAGACGCCACCTGCCCTTTTGTAGCAAAGATACACAATATCGTTTCAAAAGCGGAGGGTCATGTTATAATAGCGGGAGATCCGAACCACCCCGAAGTTATCGGTATAGTGGGACACTGTAAAAATCCTGCGGAAGTCACTGTAGTGCGTGACTCGGACGAGCTGGAAAACGCATATAACTTGCAGAAAACCCCTCGTCAAAATGCACTAATTTTAGTTGCTCAGACAACATTTAATTCATCAAAATGGCAATCTTGCGTTCAAGTTGCAAAAAAACACTATACAAATATCACGATTTTTGATACAATATGTAGTGCGACGGCTGAAAGACAAAAGGAAACCGAGGAGCTTGCAAAGCGTTCGGTGCTTATGGTCACAGTCGGCGGAAAAAATTCCAGCAATACTGCAAAGCTGGCACAGATAAGTCAAAAACACTGCCCCGTTATTTTTACACAGGACGGCAGTGATATTGATAAAGCCGCAGTACTGCGCTTGCACCCTTCGCAGGGCGGTACGGTCGGTATAACGGCAGGAGCTTCGACACCTGCCTATATAATAAAGGAGGTTCATAGAATTATGAGCGAAATTCTCAACAATGAAGAAGGATTCGACTTCATGGCGGAGGTTGACAAGACCTTCAAAAAAGTATATATAGGGAACAGGGTTAAGGCTTTAGTAGTAGCTGTAAACAAGAACGAAGCTGTTGTAGACTTAGGCACCAAGCACTCGGGCTACATTCCTGCAAGCGAGCTTTCGCAGGATCCCAATGCAGCTCCCTCAGATGTCGTTAAGGTTGGCGATGAGATCGAAGCTATCGTTACAGCCGTAAACGACGCAGAAGGTACTGTTACACTTTCCAAGAAGAAGGTTGACAGCGTTCTCGGCGTAGAAAAGCTCGCTACCGCTATGGAAGCAAATGAAACGCTCGAAGGTGAAGTATCATCAGTAGTTAAGGGCGGCGTTATCATCATCTCCAACGGTACAAGAGTATTTATCCCCGCATCACAGACAGGCGTTCCCAAGGACGGCAAGCTTGAGGAGCTTCTCAAGAAGACAGTTCCCTTCAAGGTAATTGAAGTAACAGAAGCAAGAGGCAGAGTTGTAGGCTCTATCCGTCAGGCTAAGAAGGAAGCTAACGATGCTGCAAAGGCTAAGTTCTGGGAAACAGTTGAAGTAGGTCAGAAGTTCACAGGCGAGGTTAAGTCTATCGAAAGCTACGGCGTATTCGTAGACCTCGGCGGAGTTGACGGTATGGTTCACTCCAGCGAGCTTACATGGAACAGAATCAAGCACCCCAGAGAGATCGTTAAGATCGGCGACAAGCTCGATGTATATGTAAAGAGCTTTGATCCTGAGAAGAAAAGAGTATCTCTCGGCTGCAAGAAAGAGGAGGACAACCCCTGGAACAAGTTCACAGCTGAATACCACGAAGGCGATGTTGTTGACGTAACTATCGTAAGCATCACTCCTTTCGGCGCATTCGCACAGATCATTCCCGGCGTTGACGGTCTTATCCACATCAGCCAAATCTCTACCGAGCGTATCAACAACGTTGCACAGGTACTTTCTATCGGCGACGAGGTTAAGGTAAAGATTATCGAAATCAACGAGGAGCAGAACAGAGTAAGCCTTTCTATACGCGCTCTCAAGGAAGAAATGCCTGAGGACGAGGAAGAAACAGCTGAAGACGCTGAATAATCGTTTATAAAATGAATGATTTGAGCCACCGATAACGGTGGCTCATTTTATGTGCAGAATAACGGAGAGAAAATGAAAAAACTGAAATCAATAATACCGGGTATTGCAGTGTGCGCTGTAATTGCCGCTGTTGCAACGCTTGCGGGCGGAATAAGCATAGGCGGATTTTCCTTTGACCTTATCGGTGCGCCTGTAATAGCAATACTCCTCGGTATGATACTTACACTGATATTCCCTAAGCTTGCAAGCCTTTCGGCTCTGTCAGGCGGAATAAAATTCACCTCAAAGAAGATACTGCAATGGGCAGTCGTAATACTCGGCTTTTCACTGAACTTAAGCGCCATAGCAAAGGTCGGCGCAAAGAGCCTGCCCGTTATTATCAGTACGATCTCAATATCGCTGATAGTTTCATTTATAATGATGAAGATAATGAAGGTCGATGCCAAAACCGCCTGCCTTATCGGAGTAGGCTCGTCTATCTGCGGTGGCTCGGCTATTGCCGCCACAGCGCCCGTCATTGAGGCGGACGATGAGGACGTGGCACGTTCAATATCGGTAATATTCCTGTTCAATGTGCTTGCGGCGCTTATATTTCCGACATTCGGACACGCTATAGGACTGGGAACGGAAGGGTTTGCCGTATTTGCGGGAACAGCGGTGAATGATACGTCGTTGGTTACTGCGGCGGCTTCAACCGCCGAGGGAATTTACGGATACAACGGTATACTTTCTGCCGCAGTAACGGTAAAGCTCACAAGAACGCTTGCTATCATTCCGATAACGCTTGTTCTTGCACTGTACCGCACGGCAAAGGCTAAAAAAAGCGGCGGAAGCAAAGCCGACTTCTCAATAAAGAAAATATTCCCGTGGTTTATACTTTTCTTTATCGGTGCATCGCTTATAACAACGGTATGCGGACTTCTGCCCGATAACAGCGTCACGCTGTTCTATTCATCACAGTTCGTACCGTTTGCAAAATGGCTGGCAAAATTCTTTATCGCAATGGCTATGGGCGCAATCGGACTTAATACAAATATCGTGAAGCTTATCCGTAACGGCGGTAAGCCGATACTTCTCGGACTTTGCTGTTGGGTATCCATTACGGCGGTTTCGCTCGGCGTTCAGAGTATTATCGGAATTTTCGGAAGTAATCTTTAAAAAAGCAGTACTGTTGCATAGGAAAGCAACAGTACTGCTTTTTTGTCCGTCTTTTAATACCGATTTATATCCTCTGCCCGAATTTAAGCAGTATCATTGAATACAACTCCTTATTTATCTCATAATAATCTGTAGCCGAAGCCTTTCTGTCGTTTTCATAAAGCTCAAAGCGCATTATTATCTCGCTGTAGTCCTCTTTATAGTAGAAAACACACAGCCAGTAGCGGTTCTTCTCGGCATAATAATTGACAGGCTCCAGCGTCAGCACAGAGGTCAACTCACCGTTTAACAGCGTTATCAGCTCATCGGGCTTCATATAACAGAACTGTACCTTTTTCGTCATGGGCATTGCCTTTGCCCTTCTCTTAAGCGGGGTGTCCTGCGTATCGGTATTATCCGTTTTCTTTTTAAAGAAGAACATATCCGAATCTCCTTTACATATTTCCTTTTAGTGCTATTCTATCACATATTGAACACTATGTCCATATATTTTTTCACTTGTGTTAAAAATACCGTTAAAGCAATTATCTGTCAAACTTCAAAGCTACATCACAACTTTTTCACATACGGACTGTATACTTTAGCCATAGTCAAAAAAACAAATAAAGCCTTCAGGCTTGAAAGGATGATAGATATGACAGGCGAATTTGAACGTAACGATATGAACAATATGAACGGTGAGAACGAGCAGGTTCAGAACAGCTTCTCAACCGCTGACAATTCGCAGGCAAACACATCTGCAAATGCAAACGGTTATAATGCAGGTTCTTCCTACACTAACACCTATAACGCACAGCAGAATGCTTACAGCTCATATTACAACTATGCAAACAATATGAACGGTCAGCAGAGCAATGCAAACGGCAACATACACGTTGACACGAACGGAGCAAAGCCTCCGAAGAAAAAAGGCAACAAGGGCGCTTTTGCGGCAGGTATTATTGCGGCAGCTCTCGTAGTCGGCGGCGGTGCAGGCTTTGCAGGTACGGTACTCGGTAACGGCATCGGCACTACAAATCCTTTTGCAAGCTCATCTCAAAGCACATTGGAGAGTGCTTCCGACAGCAGCTCGGAAAATTCGATTTCAGCTCCGTCCACCACTCTCAATACATCAAATACGGCAACGGCCGCTCCTCTTGACGAAAGCAAGATAAAGGACAGCACAAACAGCACCTTACTTAATGCCGAGGAGCTTTACGAAAAGGTAAAGAACACGGTGGTACTCGTTTATAACTATCAGCGTCAGACAGGCTATGCCGAACCCGTAAAGTACGGCAGCGGCAGTGGTGTAGTATTCACCTCCGACGGCTATGTAATTACAAACGCACACGTTGTAGAGGGTGCAGACAAAATGACGGTAGTTGCTCCCGATTATAAGAATCCCGAAAACACAAAGGAATACGAAGCAACCGTTGTCGGCAGTGATACCTATTCAGACCTTGCGGTACTGAAGATAAGCCGTGACGACCCGTTTGAATATGCAACGCTCGGCGATTCGGATACGGTAAGAGTAGGTCAGGATATATGCGTACTCGGCAACCCCAAGCAGCTGCTCAACTCTCTTACAAAGGGTATTGTTTCAGGTCTTGGCAGAGCCTCCGCTTCAAACAGCGCATACGGCACAAGCACAATACAGATAGACGCTGCTGTCAACAGCGGTAACAGCGGCGGCGGACTTTTCGATATGTACGGTAATGTTGTCGGCATAATCGACTATAAGCTGGTTTCAAACACATCAACGTCAATTGATAATATAGGCTTTGCTATCACGATCAACGAGGCTAAGCCCGTTATCAACGACCTTATGACAAAGGGCTATGTTACAAACCGTCCCGGTCTTGGTATCAACGGCGAAGAAATAAGCGAATACAGCGCATATATGCAGGGACTTGAAAGCGGCGGCGTGTATGTAACCTATATCTCAGAGGATATGCCGGTTGCAAAGAGCGGACTTAAAGTCGGCGACATCATATCAAAGGTAAACGGAACTGCGGTTTCATCAGTAACCGATATTCAGAACATAATCGCTGAGCTTAACATCGGTGATACGGTTGAGCTGACGGTTTACAGAGCCGGTACTACAGGCAGATATACTACAAAGACCATCAATGTTGAGCTTGCTGAAATTGAGCTTAACTGATTAATGAAAATTAAATAACAATGCGGCTGTGATTTTTAAAGTCATAGCCGCATTTCAGTTTATAGAAAAAGTCTTTTATATGATATACTTCTGTTATACCGTTCAGTGTTTTACTACGATAGCAAGCTACCGATAGTTCTGTTTGTCGGATAGCACTTCTCGGGTTCGCT
>CAVJKI010000059.1:0-9461 GCA_963649995.1 Sodaliphilus sp. | reverse complement strand
ATTATATTCCCTCCGTGATACTATATTTGTATCTATAATACCACGAAGGGCTATAAATGTCAAGCTATGCCGCGGTTACGTCCTCAAGCTCTGTAAGAGGTGTGCTTCTGAGCGTGAATTTCAGCGCCGCATTGACCTCTGCCGCAGAACGCTTAACCGATACCTTTGAGCTCCACAGAAAGCCTGTGCCGTCAGGGTAAAGGAGCTTGAACCATGCAGTAGAATTTGATTTCTGTAACGCTCTCAGCGTAGAATATGACGTTGACACATCCGCTTCTGACACGGCAGGATTATCGTCATCATCGTTATAAAAGAACGTGAAGTCCAGATCGCCGTAGTCCTTGACACCGGGTATGTAACGCTTTGAGCCGTCTGCCAGGTTCGTTACATCGACCTTTTCAGGATCGCCGCCCATATCGGGAGTTGACTGCAAGCCGTAAAGCGTCTTAAATGTGCCTGTCTTTGTGTCGGCGTACTGTAATTTTGTGCCTTTTGATAAAAGTTCCATAATAATTTTCCTTTCTGCTTAAGGGTTATAAACCCTGTGATTTAACTCGTCTATTTTTGCGGAAAACCGCATACATTTACGCTGTAATTCGCCGTCCGGCATCATCTGTCCGAATATACGGCGAAAGCCTTTCGATACCATTACAGCGTTTATCTGTGCCGACATATCGGCTACCACAGCAGGCGTGTCCGCCTTATCCCATACATCGATCTGCACCGTGATAACCGACAGCCGTTCCGCACCGTGAAGTACGGTGTCGCTCTGATTTGCTATCTCGCTTAACGTAATAACGGGAAAATCGGCTGTGGTGTCGGGGAACTGCAATTCTACCATGCCTATATCGGCAAGCATATCGGCAATTGTGGGTATAATATCTATCATGCCATTGCGCTCCTTATCGCTCTTGCAAGCTCAACCTTGCAGGACTTGAAGACATACTCCCTGTTGCCAAGCAGTGCGGGATAAAGATACGGCTTCGGCGGTGCGCCGTTCGTTATATGCCAGTTGCCTTTAGCGTCCCGGTATCGCCACGGTTGCATTGTATGCGGAATGCCGGGTGCGCCGAGCTGACCTGTACCGAACTCTACAAACATGGCATATTCAACATTAGTACCGACCGCCCAGACCTTAGGTTCGAGATGTTCTGTAGAGATACTGCCTTTCAGTCTGCCTGTATCATACGGGCAGTTTACCTTTGCGTCACGCTTTATTTTCTGAACACCTTTTCCTATTCCCTTGTCTATCGCCGCATCTACGCTTCCGCCGAGCCTTGCAAGCTTTGCCATCAGACTTTCAAGCCCTGCTATTGATACTTCCATGATTATGTCCTTTCTGCCGTTGCACTGTCATGCATAGTGTAATGTGCAACGGAGAGTATCTTATAATCCGTTCCGTCGCACTTCACTATATCGCCGACTTTCAGCGTGTTTCTATCCGTTGTGGCTATCGTCAGCATACCGTGTACCCTCTCGCCGTACAGCTCGACAGAAACGCTGTCGGTTATCGGCTTAATAACGGCGTCTACAGTCGCTATCTGTTTAAGCTCCGATACAGCCCCCACATAGTCGCTTTTCTTCGATACCTTACGATACACCGCAAGCGTTCTTGTATCAACCGTCATCATTCGCACGGATAACACCGACCTTTCGGGGATAATTCTGTAATCGTTTCTGTAAATCTGGCGGCAGATCGGATACAAAGGAGCGGGAAATACCGCCCTCACTGCGGGCGGTTTCTCCCTCTGCGCCCTGTTTGTTAAAGGCGATAACTGCAAGCTCCACCTGTACGCTGACAAGCCTTGCAGGCAGTTCACCTCTGCCGATAACGTCAAGGATAGTGTCCTCTGCATTATCAAGAAGCACGGTAAGCAGTCCGTCCTTAGCCGTATCAGCAATGCCAAGACGGATTTTCAGTGTTTCCAGTGCTGTCATGTACTGCTCCTTAGTCGCCTACGGCTACTGTGATTGCCTCGGAAGCCGCTACAGCCTTTCCGTCAACCGATACGGCGACAGCAATCTTGTGTGACGCTGTTGCTGATACAATACCGTCCGCAGGAAGTTCCGTCCAGCCCGAAACATTAGAGCCGAGTGTTGCCGCAGTGACGGAAGATGCAGTTTTATAAACGAGTTTGCCGCCGTTTGTGTTGCCTGTTACGGTAACAACACCCTTACCGCTTTCTCCTGCCGTCATAGATGCTGTGAGAGTGCCGAGATGACCGTAATTTACGGCTATCATTTTTTTCTTGTTGTTCAGCACAAAAGCATCATAATAAAACAGACCTTCTACAAGGTGTCCTGCAAGTCCGGGAGGATCTTCGTGAATACGGTAGTCATTTATCTTTTCGGGTCCTGTAGTCGCCATAGGATTGGTGATGATAAAATCAGCACCTGCGGGCATTCTGACAGAGGGAACTTTGACAACAGGCACTTCGTCAATCTGTCCTATCTGACCGTTGAAGATTATCTTCTCCTGCGCCATATCGCTTGCCTTCGTGAAATTGTCGTCAAGCTTCAGCTTGTTATAGAAGTCGGGCGTAACAAACGCCACTCTGCCGACTGTGGGCATTTCAGCATCATCAATCATACCGTTCGCCGTTAGGAATGTTTCGTATGCATTGGACTTTGACAGTGATGTAAACGTCCTGAAGCCTGCGCCCTTTGCGATAGCGGCAAATCTGTAGGTGTCGATTTCGGGGATAACCACAGTGTCAAGCTGTCTTCTCAGTGACTTGCCTGCGTCCTTTACGCCTTCGGGAGAGTCAACGGCATTCGTCTTGTCGATCGTGTAGGAGAATGATCTCTTGCGTGACATTACCATCTCCTGCGTTTCGTCCTGAAGCTCCTCAGGTGTGCCGTAACGGTTCGCACCGCTTGTCTTGTAGTCGTTCATCTTTGCCGTACCCATAGAATAGACCTTTACGGTCTGAGCACCGGTGAACTCATAGTCATTGTTTACCGCACTGTTTGAGAGTGCGCCTGCCTTGATAATTTCATCGACAGTGTTTGAATACTTGGTTGCGTAATTTACCATATTTCTTTTCCTTTCTTATACGCCCAGTCCCTCAAGGAACGGGTCTTTCTTGCCTGTCGGGTTTCCGACCTTCGGCGGATTACCCTTCATTCTTTCGTTGACCGCACTTTCAACGGCTTCGGTAAATGCCTTGCTGACCGTTTCAATGCTTGTCTTGCATTCATCTGCACCGGAATAGTCAAGCACAGCGGCAAGCCCTACAGGAAGCCCCTTGTCCGCAAGCTGAACCTTAGCTTCCGCCATAAGCTCACGCCTTGTAACCTCCGCCTCACGCTTTGCAAGCTTTTCCTCAGTCTGTTTGCGCTGATATTCCGCTTTCTGCTCAGCGTTCATCTTTTCGAGCTTCTTCGCCTCCGAGGTTTTCTCGTCTGCGTCCTTCTGCCACTTTGTCTTGGCTGTTTCCAGCGCCTTGCTTACACGCTTGTCAAACTCAGACTGCATATCCTTGTCCTTTAACATATCGTCAAAGGTTGGCTTCTGCGATGCGCTGTTCTGAGCGTCACCGTTGTTATCGGCAGTCTGATTATCCGGAACGTTTGCGTTTGCGCCACCGTCCCCCACGCTCTCCGCGAAGTGTTGTAAGCCGATGAAAATTCTTCTGTTGTTCATGTTTCTGTCCTTTCTCCGCCCACTGCGTTCATTGCCCACAGCGTTCGGAATAAATTATTTTAGGGTATAAAAATACCGCTCCTTTCGGAACGGTAATATTATTAAGTTTGGTTGTATTTGCGCCGAACTTTGCAAAAAACGGCTGTTTTTGCAAAGTTCAGCGCAAATTCGGGTGTCATTTTGAAAAAATGCATTAAATAAAATCAAGTGCAATCGATTGCACGCGGGATATAACAAAACCGCTCACTGCTGTGGGCGGTTTAATATCCTCTTCTTTTTATCAAATCCTGCAATTCTTTTTCAGTCAGTTTTCTTCCCTTACCTATATCAGACATTTTTGCCTTCCAATTTTCAGTGGACTCTCTTATTTTTAACTTCCTTTGCTTGTCGTTTTTCATGTAATCACCTCTATCGTAGTAACTTTATTTACTTTCTCAATTATTCTGTACGCCTCATCTTTATCAAGCAGTAATTCTCTTTGTGACGGATAAGCACTTAATTTTTCAATATAAGCTCCTATCGAGCCTTTCTTAACTCGTATAACAATTAAATACTCTCCGTTGAGCGCTCCTTTTTCAGTTACAGCCGTACTCAAGAACTGCCCCGGATAATAAATATCTCCAACTTCATAGTCTTTAAGCACATCGACTGCCGACCTTCTATAACATATTATATCGCTGTCAATTACGCTTTTTCTTAAAGCCGAGGAAATAACGTCTGCATATCTTTCTAGGCTTGTATCTTTAGGTGTGTCTCCGCGCAGCATGGCATTTAATCTTCTGAACAGTTCCATTCCTTTGGGATCTATACTGTTCTTTGTGTATTTGCGGATAGCCGCCTTTTCTTTCTTGGTAAGCTTTTTAATCCATTCAATGGACTTCTTACGTAATATATTAACAATGGATTCTTTAGGCAACGGCTTAAAATTCTTATCTGATTTTATTATACCACTTTCGCGCGAATTGTCAACACCATTCCCCGCAAACCTCATCGGCTTATCTGCCTTGACTGTATCAGCACTGCCGGCAACATACCGCCACTTGCCGTCCTCACCCTGTTGTAAATTCCGCTCCCACTCGTCAAAATCTACATCTGCGCCTATCTCATCACCCAGCTCGGCAAGCTCCTTATCAAGGTCTTCCTCACTCGGCAGTACAGGAAGCGTCGTTGATCGGCAGAACGGGTGCATAGGCGGAAGATTTACACCCGCCTGCGCACTGTTACGCTTGAATACTTTGCCGTCAAGCTCACGGCAGAGGTCGCTTGTGCGGCTGTCAAGGCAGGCTGAAAACTCGTATTCGTCAATATCAAGCTCCCGATAGCCGTCCAGCTCCGCCATATTCGCAATGCAGGTGGTTTCCGTCCGGACAAGCCTGCGCGCCTCAAAAGCTCCGACACCGCAGCGGTTTATTATATCGTCCGCCATGTGTTGCTCGGACTTTCCCGCCATAATACCCACAAGCATATCGTGTTTTAATCCGTCTGCAAGTGCGTCCGTGTTATCCCAGACACGCTCGGAGAACATCTGACCGCTCCAGTTGGTTGACAGGATAGCTTTAACACGGCTTTCGGGCATAAGGTCAAATGCCGCACGGTAATCCGCACCCTTTGTCACATCGAAAACCGTCTGCATATACGCACTTTGAACGATATCGCTCAGGTGCTCTGTATCCGTGCCTATTTCTGCGTTTGCAAGCCGTGAACACATATCACTTATCTTGCCGTCAAGCTCGTTTAATCGCCCTATCCTGTGGGCGTATGCCGGTGAAGACAACAGCGTTTCGAGCTCCTGCTTCTTCTGCTCATCGGTGCAGGTAGCAAGGGCGGTCTTCATTTGTTCAAACATAGGCTTGTCCGGTGCATTTTTGAGCATCGTTTCGGCTTCGGCGATACTCAGCCCGAACTTATCGGCAAATGTACCCAAAATGCCCTTCGCTTCATCTTGCAGATACCGGGCTACCGCGTAATACGCCTTGCCGAGCGTATCGGCGGTGCTTTCCGCTTTAGCCGTGTAGCTTACCATTCGCCCTGCGGCTCTGTCTTCCCAGTATTTCTTACTCGGCTTCTTCATTGCTTTCGCCCCTTACAAGCGGTGTGTTCGCAAACATCTGCTGTTGTGCCGCTATAGCGTCCTGCTTCTGCTGTTTCAGCTCATCGGCGGCAGCGTGCGGGTCTTTGACGAATGGCAGAATTGAAAGTAACGTTTCCTGCGGCACTTTGCCGTCAAGCGTTGCCACCACCTGAGATAATTCAAGCTCATTCTGCGGCAATGAGCGTGTAAAGGTTATGTCAATCTGTTTCGGATCAATATGACCGCCCTTTATGCCGATTATATTTGAAATACACTCAAGGCGGTAACGTAATCCCTCGGTGAAATACCGCTCCTTCGTCTTTGTTATCTGCTCAAGGTTCAGAAGCTTGTATTTCATTGCCACTCCCGACGCGTTACCCGCAAAATTGTCGTCTGACATATCCGGAACACCCGAAATCTTGTGTATATCGGTAACAATGCTCTTTCTCAGCACTTCCACACTGGCTTCATCAAACTGCCGTGTCAGGAAGCCTATTTCGCCGTCCTGCGACAGTTCGACTACTCTGTTGCGCTGAATATCGCTATAAGTTTCCGCCTTTTCATCGTCGGTTTCGCCGAGTATCTGCCCCTTAATAAACATTAAACTGTCAACGAACTGTTCCTTGTCATTAACACGGTCTGACTGCAAGATGTTATATGCGTCTATCAGGCTTATGACCTGCTCAAAATCGCCCTGCCGCTGTCCGTCATTATAGATCTCATTCAGCGGTACTTTACCGAAATAATGCGGTACTGCCTCGCCCTCGAACTTAATTCCGAAGTTGCTTGTAAGCTCAAAGTCCTGCGTTATCGTATCGGTCATGAGCTGACACTTAAAGCACTTAGGCGTGCTGTTGCCCGGCTCGAAAACAGGGTAATAATACACGGCAAATACAGGATTTTGCTCCACTGTATCATCGTACACCACAAATGCGGACAGCGGAGTGATACGGGCAAGTTTCGGACGACTGTCAGCGTCCATATAGATAAGCTCGTAGGCTCTGCCGAATATCGAGGCATCGAGCGCCAGGTCTGCGTCCTGCGTACTGCTGTCGGCATAAGAAAGGCAGTCGGTTATTGCCGTAATATCCGTATCATCTTTACCGCTGTATGAAACAGGAGTGGCTATCAGATACGAAGATGTAAACTTTGCAATATATGCGGCGTGGTTTATCATAACACGGTTGTTGCACAACATATCATCACTTTTACGTCTGTCGCAGATGAGCTGTCTGCCACAGTAGTAATTATCCAGCATCGTAAGACGTGGCATTTCGTACTTGTCGTGCTTTTCTATGTAATCCCGTGCTACTGTCGGCGTTATCATCTCCGCCGTTTTGTCTGTTGTGAAAATCGGTGATGTTATCATAAATTCTCCTTAATAAATGCCTAATTTACGCTTACTGAGCGTCGATTTTACTATCTTCTTGCCTATATAATCCTCAAGGGCATAACGGATAGCGTCTATAGTGTGATTGTTCTTATCGGGGAAATCCGCTTTCAGCTCGCCCCTGCTGTCACGGTCAAGCTCGTATTCGTTGAACTCACGTGCGGCATTCGGGCAACGTGCGCCGTCAATAATAATCTCCTCAAGGTTCTGAAGCCACGTTATACCATGCTCAACGCTTCCCGGACCTTTGACTGCCGTCCTTATGCGAAAACCTCTGTCCCGAAGCTCATCATTGGAGCGTGGCTCGGCAGACTCGGCAATGATCGTACCGTTCTGCGTATTCTCCTTGCGGATTGCGTTTGCAATAACGTCGTACTTTGCGGCACACTTGAAAAATTCGTAAAAAATAAACAGCCTGTTTCGCTTGCTGTCGAAATGAGCTGTTATATATACAAACGGATCTGCACCGTAACCCCAGTCAATGCCTCGCTTGATATGGTCGAAAGACTTTATTTCCTCGTCCGTGATAGGACGGATTGTAATGTTTGTAAATACCTCGGCACCCGTGCCGGTCACCTCCCCGAGATATTCATGCCTGTACTGCTCCGGCTTTGTTTGTTCTAGATGCTGTGCTTCGATCAGGAACTGTTCTCCGAGCCATTCTGTCGGCACAGAACGATAGTCGCTGTGATGCACCACCTTATCAGGTCGGGAAACAAGCACCTCGCCGTTTATCCAGTTTCGTTGTGACTTTGGCGGATTGAACGTATAAAAAACAGTGTATGTCGTTCCGCCTCGGAGTAACGATTGATTGATAGTGCGAATTTCTTCTATTCCGCCGAACTCGTCCGCTTCTTCGTACCACACATAGCGGATATACCCCTTTCTGACTTTAGTAGATTTCAGCTTTTTAGGCTTATCAGCGCCACGGAAGATAATGCGCTGTCCCGTTGGTGTGTAAACAATCTCAAGCGGTGATTGCTTGCACTGCCAAAGGTGCGACACTCCGAGCTTTTCAATTGCCCACAGAAGCTGTTCATAAACGCTGTCTTTAAGATATAGACCGACTTTACGGATAACGACCGCATTTGCCTGAGGATCTTTCATCATTCCGAGCGGAATTTCCGTTGACGCAAAAGAGGATTTTGTTGAGCCTCTGCCGCCTTTGAGCCAGTAGTGCGTGTGCTTATCTGCCTTGATATCCTTGTGCAGATCGTAAAACGAGGGAGCTATAATGTCACTGAGCTTAACAGTCGTCAATTATTTTCACTCCCACATCCCCGTCGATGCTGACCTTCTGCGTGTACTCCCCCGTCATCTTATTCAGCGTATCTATCGCCCGTATCCTGTCCGAAGGCTCGTTAGCCTTATCCTTTGCCATATCGGATAACAATGCCTGCCGCTCTCTTGCCGTCATTATGCGTGCGGTCTGAGCGGCTTCGGTGAGCTGTTTTATATATTCCGTAATTGTAGTATTTTGTAGTAATTTTGAAGCATTAGTATTTGCATACTTTTTGCTGTATCCTGCCTGTATCGCACTCTGGGCGGCGTTACCGCACTGAGCGTAGTATTCGGCGAATTTCTTCTGTCTTTCGGTCACGGTAACACCGTCCTTTCTTTTGGGTATAAGAATACCCGACACCGTTTGAGTGCCGGGCTTCAGTAGGAAACCTTATTGTCTTTCTTTTCTTTTCTCATTCTACATGATACCACAGAAAAAACGGACAAAACGGACAACTTACAAATTCCTTTTGATAAAACGGTCATGAGCTTTCCGTATCGTATCAGCAGTATTGTCCCCGCCTATATCCATAGCAACGGCATTCCAGCTTTTACAGCAGACGTGCCGCAGATACATAACCCTGCGCACAAGGCTGTCATCAACCGTCATTATGTACTCGGTTAGCTCACGCTCCTTTGCTTCAAGCTCTGCCTTTTTCTCCGCTATTATTTCCTCGATTGACCTCGTGTTCTCCACTCTGTCCTGCACTCTGTTGCTTATTCCGCTGTTGCAGGGAACAGTATCAAACTGCGGAGAACCGATAGGAGATTTATTTCTTATTCGTTCGAGCGCCCGTTCCCAGAATTTTATCTCGTCACGGAGTGAACGAATGCTGTGGAGTTCTTGTTTTGTCATTTATTCCTCCTTAGGTGCTCCTGGAAGCGGCATCCAATGAGTAACCCGTGCACGCCCTCTATGGATAAAATGATCGATAGACCAATATCCTTTATCGATGTTTCGTATTCCTTTTTGTGACACAGTGCATACTAACACCTCTTCCTGATCCGGCGGAAGCTTGTCCTCACACTTTATCCACTTCGGTATTACTTGCCCACAGAACAAGCAGGTTTCG
>CAVJKI010000058.1:0-9505 GCA_963649995.1 Sodaliphilus sp. | reverse complement strand
GTCGATATGTACGCGGGAGACAACCCAAGGGGAGAGGGAAAGGCGCTCCGAAGGCGCTTTCCCCTCTCCCCTTAGGTTTTCTCCCAAATCAGTTATTCCTCTTGAGCGACGATAGGAGCGGGAGCATTGCTTTTGCAATGCTCAGCGTGGCATCCCTCTTTCCTGACTCCTCACTCCTTCTGCCAACGGGGGTGTTGGAGATAAGACACACAAACGATTGCGTTTGAAAAGCACATTAAGCCGAACGCTGACGCTCTGTTGTGCCGGGGGGCTGTACAAATATCTTAGGATAGCGGGTCTTTGGGTTTCGGTGATAGTGCAGTTGTACTGATACGGTCACGAAAATATTAATTGCCTCGTTGCACAGAAATTGCTTATGGCGTTAATGGTTATATATTACTGTCGATTATGAAGTGCAGTGCGGCAAGGCTATATCGTTTTTCGGCAGAATGAAACAAGGAGCATTTCATTTCTGAAATGCTCCTTGTTAACATCAATTTATTTGTTATATTGCCGCTTTTAAGCGCTTAAGCGTTTCTTCTTCACCGAGCAGCTGCATTATGGTGTACAGGTCGGGAGAATTTTTCCTGCCCGTTATTGCCACTCTCAGTATTCCGCAGGCATCGGCAACCGAGCCTTTGTAAGCATCGGGGTTTGCCTTGTACTCCTTGATGTTGGAGCAGAAGCCCAAAGGCTCGCCGACAGCCTTTACGCTGTCAAACCATGCACTGCTGTCAACGCTGTGGTCGTAAGCTGAAATGTATGCCGATAAAAATTCCTTGCGTTCGTCTGCCGACAGCTTTTCGTCAAATTCATAGCCGTCCACGCCATCACCGTAAAGGTACGGGAACATCTCCGACAGGTCGCTCCACTTGGCAATATCCTTGCGGACTTTCTTACCGTTGTATTTCCAGAGCTTTATGCTCTTCTTGAATTTTTCGGGAGCGGCTGTTATGTAAGCGTTCAGCTTTTCGTCGTTATCCTTTGCCCATGCGCTTATCTCGTCAAAGAGCGTTTCCTCGCTCATCTTTGCGATAACGTCACGGCTTACGCTTGCAAGCTTATCCATATCGAACAGTGCACCGCTGACGGGCATTTTTTCAAGCTTGAATTTAAACTCGGACATACCTGCGTCGGGATTCTTCATTCTCCATTCCTCATAGTTTGAGTTGGCAATGGTCATAAGATATTCAAGCACAGACTGTACGGGGAAGCCTGCCTTTGAGTAGAATGAAACGCTGGCTTCGGGGTCTTTTCTCTTGCTGAGCTTTCTCTTTTTGTTCTCGCCGCCGTCAAGCTTCATTATCGGGGCGATGTGAGCATATTTTGGCATTTTAAGTCCGCTTGCTCTGAAAAGCTGTTCATGCAGAGGGTATGAGCTTATCCACTCGTCGCCTCTTATAACGTGCGTCGTACCCATAAGGAAGTCGTCCACAACGTGTGCAAAGTGGTATGTAGGGATACCGTCCGACTTCAGAAGTACAACGTCCATTATATTTTCGGGCATTTCGATATTGCCGCGGATAAGGTCACGGCAGGTTATTTTGTTTTCTGCGTTGCCGTCTGAGCGTAAACGCAGAACGTACTCCTTGCCTGCCTTTATATTGGCTTCGATTTCTTCAATGGACAGATCTCTGCACTTTGCATAACTGCCGTAATAGCCCATATCGGCTTTTTCGGCTTCCTGTGCCTTTCTTATTTCGTCAAGCTCCTCTGCCGAACAGAAGCACGGATATGCAAGACCACGCTTTACAAGGTCCTTAGCAAAGGTCTGGTATATCTCTTTTCTCATGCTCTGTCTGTACGGACCGTAGTTTCCCTTTTCAGGTTCGCCGTCTGCGGCGGCGCCCTCGTCAAAGCATACGCCGTACTGCGCAAGAGATGTGATTATCTCGTCTGCACCGTGTTCGATCTCACGCTTTTTGTCGGTATCCTCAAGACGCAGGTAGAATACGCCGTCCGACTGTCTAGCCATGCACATTGAAATAAGTGCGGCATACAGACCGCCTATGTGCATAAAGCCTGTGGGACTGGGTGCAAATCTTGTCACAGCCGCCTTGTCGGGGAGTGTTCTTGCGGGATATTTTGCAAACATATCCTCAGGTGTCGTCTTGATATTTCCGAACAGAAGCTCGGCTAAATAATTGTTGTCCATTTTTTCGCCCTTCGTTTTTATCGTTATTTTATTTTTTAATGTGCTTCTTTGCAACCTTGAGTATCAGCACGATAGCCGAGCTGAGTACCAGATTTATTGCAAGCTCTACAACAAAGTTAAGTCCTACAAATGCAGTTATCATATATACGCCGACGTTTTCAAAGCCTGCGCCTGTTGCCCACTGAGCAATAGTGTCATAGAAGAACACAAGACAGCCCAAAAGGAAAATACCCGTGTTTACTATCGGTGATACAATACCCGCACCGATTACTCCGAGTATGTCGTTCTTACGGCTGAGCAGACTGTATACAAGTCCTGCGGCGGCGCCTGCAAGAGTACCTTTGAGAAGTACTGTTATTATAGTTCCGGGAACGTTGATAGCAAGAAAGGCTCCTGCGTCCGTAAACAGTACGACTGCGCCGAAAACAAAGCCGAGCCATGCGCCCGCTTTCCAGCCGTAAAGAGCCGCACCGACTACTATCGGAACAAGTACAAGCGTAATGTTGAATACACCGAAACGGATAGCTATAGCCATAGCCTGTAATACGACTACTATTGCTGTAAGCAATCCCATTGTTGTGAGCATCATTGTTTTGTTTTTCGTTGATGCTAAGGTGTTTGTGTTTGACATAAAAATCTCCTTTGCTGAAGTCTCATTGTCAGTGAGTACCTCGCAGGGTTGTATATTTTACATATCATCCGCAATTCAGAAAAGGCTTCACAGTCGGTAACCGCAGAAACAAAAATCTGTCGGTTCCGTCCACAGTACCGCTTACTTCTTCTGATTTTTCTTGTAGATAATATGCAGACCCTCTAATACCAGATCGGGATCGACCGTCAGCTCACGTCTGCAAAGCGGAGCTATAAGTCCTGCATAACCTCCCGTTGCAACTATTGTCGCCTTTTCGCCGAGTTCTTCTTCATAGCGCTCTATCATGCCGTCTATCATGCAGGCGATACCGCCTATAACTCCGGCTCTCATACTGTCGGGGCTGTTTGTGCCTATCATTCTTTCGACGGAATCAGCGCCGATAAGCGGCAGAGAAGCCGTCTTGCCCGACAGCGCTTCAAACGACAGTCTCGGACCCGGAGCTATTGCACCGCCGAGCATTGCGCCGCTTTTATCAAGCGCAAAAATCTTAAGGCAGGTGCCGACATCTATGAATATACACGGCATGGAATATTTGCTTTTTGCCGCTACGCCGCCGCATACAAGGTCGCTTCCGAGTACGGACGGGTCGTCTATCTTTATATTCAGTCCCGTTTTTATTCCGGGCGATACAATTATAGGCTTTACATTACAGAGCTTTTCTATACCTCTTTCAAGTATCGGAGTTATAGGCGACACGACAGATGATATTATACAGCCTGTCACAGCCGCATTCTCAAAGCCGTAGAGTGAAAGAATATCCTTAAGCTTTATCGCATACTGGTCTTCCATTCTGGAAACCTGTGTATTGAGCCTTGATATAAAGCTCAGCTCGCCGTTATTGTCAAAGCCGCCGAATACAATATTAGTATTGCCGACATCTACTGCAAGTATCATTCTTCGTCCTCCGATTCTTCGGATATATCGTTTTCTATTATATCATCAGTTTTGCCGTTGTCAATATCCTCAGTCTTATTTACAGCCTTTGACAGCTTTACGGGCTTCTTTATCTTAAGATATATCAAGATCATTCCGACAAATATCGCTATGCCGGCTACTGTAAGTATAAGTCCCAAGCCGAGACCTGCCGCAAAGAACTTAAATTCGACAATGTGTTCGCCCTCGGACAGCTCTACTGTCATGAGCGCGTCGTTCAGCGCCGTGCCGTAATCGGTCTTTACGCCGTCAACATACACAGTCCAGCCCTTTTCCGCAGGGATCGTGGTGAAAAGCATTTCTCCGCTCTTTGCGTTGACCGTAAAGCGTATATCCGTCTGGCTTACCTTTTCAACCTTTGTATCGGAATTGATCTCCCACATCTGGGCGATTGCCGCTGTTTCGGCATCTTCATTATATACGGCGAACTGCGGGTCTCTGAAATAAAGGTCACTCTTTTTAAGAACAAGCTTTACCTCAACTTCTTCGTCCCTTTCAAATTTTCCGAGATCCTTTATATTATGGTTGTCGCTTTCAAAGCATATACCCTTATATGCGCCGTTTGCATAATACGATACCTCACGCTGATAGTCGGTCGGTATATACATATATACCTCTCCGCTTTTGGGAACGGTTATGGTATATGTTACGCTTGCTTCTCCCGTAGCCTCGGTAAAGCCTATGTGCTGATTTTCAAACGTACCCTTTATGCAGTTTTCGTAATACGGCTCTCCGTCGGCGGAAAATACCGTGAAGAAATCTCTGTTGCCGCCCGTCATGGCGTTGAGCAGGGCGTTCTGATTATCGAATACATTGTATTTTTCAAGCTCAAGCGAGGATACCTTGTTTTTTACAAGATAGCCGATCGGCAGAGCGTCGGCGTTTTCGGTGACGGTTATATCGTCGGCTGTTTTAATGTTGGCGGTAGAGTTGCCCTCGTAGCCGAGTATATATCTGACGCCGAAAATGTCGCAGGTAAGCGGCGTGTTGCCCGAAAACCTCGAATAATGTCCGTTGGAGGTAAAGCCGAAATACCCGAGCATATCAATAGCTTTGGCGTTGAGCGTACTGCTTGAGTGTGACAGGCCGTACATATTGACCGCCATAGGGTCGTTTACTGAGCGGAAGAAGGTCTTTTCTATCCTGTAGAAGCCGTCGTCCTCAGCCTTTATCTCCTCTACCTTTTCACGCAGGGGAAGTATAACGCTCAGATAGCTGTCTCTTGTCGAAAAGGTTATATCCGTATGCATCTTGGTAAGCGTATTTGTCGAATTAAAGCAAAGCTCTGCACAGATAACCGCCGTGACAAGTATTACGCCTGTCTTTGACAGCCCGCCGTTTTTCATATAATATCTTGCCGCAAATACGGTAATTCCCGCAACGGCTATAAACAGGATCGCAGGAAGCACAACGGTTATGCCGTCGAACACCTCACGTCCGCTGTTGCCCAGAGTTGTGATGAATGTATCCTGTGCTTCCGTGTATATTATAAGCGCAATATAGCTTAATGTGATCGCACCTAAAGTCCTTGCCCTGACTGTTCTGAGCTGTTCAAAGCAGTGTGCTGCAAGCGCAACTATCACAAACGACAGCATGAACGAATAACGGTAGGGAAGCCAGTTCGGCATCTGTCCGCCGTGCCACATCATGTCGACAGGACGTATATACATACTGATAACGAGCAGACCTATAAGCGTACCTGCCGCAAGCTTTTTCTTGAACGGATATGCCTTTGCACAGAAAAATCCCGCCGCAAGCACAAGGGCAAGCGAGCCGCAGAACAGTGCGGGAAGCCCCTCCATTCTTACCGTGTCGTATGTATTCGGAAACAGCTTTCTTGCGATGTCGATCAGGTTGAAATTAGCGGCGAGCGAATAGTCAGGCTCGGTAAAGCTGAATTTGCCGTTCTGAAGCGAATTATATACGGGAAGTATCATAAATGCGCTCATCATAGCGGAAACTATACCGCATATCCCGAAGAACGCACCCTTTGTAACAAATTTTTTGGCGATATTTCCTGCGGTATTGCCTGTATATGTTTCAAGCGAGAAATAACGGCATATAAAGTACAGCACCGAGAATATCGCCGCCATAAAGCCTATGTAGAAGTTTGATACAAACGCATATACAAGCGAGCCTATAAGCAGTCTGAAGCGGTTTTCCTTTATCAGCGAATCTATACCCCAGCAGATAAGCGGCAGTGCGATAACGCAGTCAAGCCACATGGGATCCATTGTCTGTACGACCATATATGCGCACATGGCATACATCGGCGCAAACAATGCCGCTGTGGTTTTCGACAATTTCTGCGACCTGTGTGCAAAAAGCGCAAAGGTCACGCCGCACACACCGAACTTTGCCAGTATCATTGTGAGCAGACCCTCGGTTATCATACTGCGGGGGAATATCCACACAAGTATGTTGAACGGGCTTGCAAGATAATATCCGATGATACCCATAAATTCGCCCGACAGATTTCTGCTCCATGAGTACATAAGGCTTTCGCCGTTGCCTATTACATCATGCACATAGTCGAAATAAAAGACGTACTGTGCGTTAAGGTCAAGCGACAGCACCGACTTTTCGCCGAACGGATAAATTCCGAATGTGATGTATGCTATTCCCATAAGTATCACAGGGATAAGAAATGCCGCAAACACATAGCCGTTCTTATAGCATAAATGTCTGAATGACAGCATTTTTTCTCTGATATTTGCCATTATTTATTTTCCTCACGTTTTTGTCTGCGTCCCGATTCTTCGCTTACAATATATCTCGGACGCTGTTTTATTTCTTCGTATATCTTGCTGAGGTAATAGCCTATAATGCCGATACCGAGCATGAGTATACTGCCTATTATAAGCAGAAGAAGTATTACCGTTGAAAAGCCGTCTGCCGCCGTACCCATACAGAAGTTAACTATCGTCTGTATTGCCAGTATCACGGCAAAAACAAAGAACAGTATTCCCGACCATGTGATTATGTGCATGGGTACGTTTGTAAAGCTGGTTATTGAGCTTAAGGCATATTTGAACAGCTTTCTGAACGACCATTTGGTTTTGCCCGCATTTCTCGGCGCAACATTAAATTCGACACGCTCGGTTTTAAAGCCTACCCAGCTTGACAGCGCACGGAAAAAGGTAAGCCTTTCGGGCATTTCGTTAAGTGCGTCCACCACCTTGCGATCCATAAGCTTATAGTCGCTTGCACCGTCAAGGTCAATATCCGAGCTGTTTTTCATCATACGGTAAAAGGTCTTTGCAAAGAGCTTGTATATTATACCCTCTTTGCCTCTGGAGGCTTTCACAGCCTCAACTACCTCCGCACCGTTTTTCCATGCGGAATACATTTTTTCAAGAAGCTCAGGCGGATGCTGTAAATCGCAGTCGATCACCGCCGCACAGTCGCCGTCTGCGGCTTTAAGCCCCGCAAAGATAGCACCCTCCTTGCCGAAATTTCTTGAAAAGTGCAGTCCTCTTATATGCTCGTCCGTTTCACCGAGCTGTTTGATAAGCTCCCATGTGCCGTCTTTTGAGCCGTCGTCAACGAAAATCAGCTCATAGTCGTCGAGGGGAGCTAATATGCCGCCCAGCCTTTCGGCGGCGGCAGGTATGTTTTCCTGCTCGTTATAGGCAGGTATAATTACTGAGATCATTTTATTCTCCGACTATGTTTATTTCTACGGTTTTTTCACGCTCGCCGTCGAAATCCATATATATTATGTACTGCGAAAGTCCGAGCGAAATTTCGCTGTCACAGATAGCCGCAATCACAGAGCCGCCTGCGAGCTGGTGGCAGATCGCCGCTCTGAGCGGTTCTTCTGCAAGCGTAGATACCTTTTCATAGTATTTAAGATAACCGTTAAGCGCTTCGGGATCGTTCGTTGCAGTGAATACCGACGCCGTGGTGTGCATTGAAGAAACCGTAATGATACCGTTTCTGATATTGGATCTGCGTACACATTCCATTACATCTTCCGTAAGGTCCATATAGCCTGTTTTTGAGGGAATAGTGATAGTAAAAGTCTGCTTTACGTTATTCATAGGATATTTCCTTTCATATTGCGGAGTTGCCGCATTATTTTACTGTTTTGCGCCGGTATTTATTCTTACTCTGCCTGAGAGCGAGGTTATCGCCAGGTCGTCATCTTCTGCGGCTCTGCCGTCGCTCACAGCGGCAAGACCGTTAATATAGCAACGTGTTCCCGGTGAAATGACCGTGTCTGCGTTTTCTGCAAAATCAAGATTTATATTGCCTGTAGAATTTGCAAGCTTACCGCCTGCGAATTTATCTATGTATATATCTATATTGCCGCTGTCACACTCAATATCAAGCGTGCCTGTACATGACAAGCGCTCTATGTCCGCACTTCCGCTCTTGCATTTTATATTGACCATATAGCCCTCTACCGCACAGGAATAAAGGTCGGAGGAGGCGCAATAAAGATTAAGGCTTGAAAACGGCTTGTCAGGCAGTTGTATTTCGATCCTGTAGCTGAATTGCTCACGGGTGAACAGCGTTACGACAAGGCTCGGTACCTGCTCGATTACAAGCCGCCCTCCGTCGTCGTATATATCTACCTCAGTGTCGCTGACATACGAAACGTGTATCAGCTCGTCGTCGGAACGGGTAATATATATCGGTATATCCGTTGTTTCGACAGTGAGAAATTCGGTAAACGGAAAGCTTTCACTGCCGTGCTTTACATTGCCCTTGTAGTCCTTATCGATCACAAGTGCAAACAGCAGCATAGCTATCAGGCACAGCGAGCCGCACAAAAAGAATATGCGTATAAGGATCTGTACCGCTGTCAGCTTTTGTATACGGATATGGCGGAAGCGGATATGATTTTTCAGCTTCATTCTTTATCTTTTGAAAAAATGCGGTATACATAAGATGCGGCGATCGGGCAAAGTCTTGCAACGCTCAGCAATATAAGACCCAGACCGAAGAAAAGACTTGCCGCACCGAAGAACAGCATAGTAAGCTCTGATAAATCGGATACGAAGATACTTCCTTTGCCGATCACCCTTATCACTGCCGAGGGAAGCGTTATCATGCCGTTTGCCGTAAGGGCAAGCGCAAATATCATAACTGCAAGTATACCTGTGAATATCGCCGCAGATAGGGCGATATTACATACGGTTTTGGGTAAGCGAGAGAATTTGCACAATGTTTTTGTTTGCATAAAAACTCCTGTAATTTATGTCGGCGGGGCGATTTTTCAGGATTTTGCGTATTCTGCCCCATTTTGTTTATACAATTAACTTAATTATAGCATACAGTATGCGGGATTGTCAAATCAACAACAGCGAGCGGGCGGCGGGTCGCCGCTGACTGTTCGCCGTTCTGAAAGTCGGCAATTTGCGTAACCTCCGTTATCGGCGGATATTAACGATAGTTTTAGCATAACTTTTCGTAAGGGATACAGCTTGTCTATCCACGAAATATCAAGCGGCAGAATAAAACCAAAAGTTTGTAGGAGAGGGGCTTGCAATGCAAGGATGCCTTAAGCGTGTGTGCGCAGACCCTCACCGAAATATCTTAGTGATTATTGAGAGCAATTTGAAAGGAATTTAATAATATTTGTCAGTTACAGTTGATAGGGAACAGATTAAGAAGTTTGATAAATGGTTATAGGTTACAAGCTACCGATAATTCTGTTTGTAGGATAGCACTTCTCGGGTTCGCTATTCAAATTAATACACACGTCGATATGTACGCGGGAGACAACCCAAGGGGAGAGGGAAAGGCGCTCCGAAGGC
>CAVJKI010000057.1:0-9564 GCA_963649995.1 Sodaliphilus sp. | reverse complement strand
TGGGGATGTGGTACATATATCAGATGAAGACGAAGAATAAAAAAAGCGCTCCCCGTAGGGAGCAAAGAAAATATTTGGCGTTTTTAGTATAGCACAACAGCTATAATTTGTCAACCTATCAAAAAGACGCACAGCGTCTTAAATAAATGCGTAATTAAACAGGAGGATTTCAAAAAATGACAGAATTTAAGATCACAGTCGAGGCAACAGCACTCGCTAACGCAATCGAGAACCTTGCCAGAGCAATATCGGCAAACGGTATGGGCAACACCACTCCGGCGGTTATGGCTTCCGCTCCTAAAGCTGCTATAACCAACGCACCCGTGCCTGCACAGCAGTTTGTTTCTGTTCCGACAGCAACAGCACCTGTAGTGCCGGTTGCCGCACAGGTACCCGTGGTTGCATCGACCCCCGTGACCGCCTCCGTTCAGCCATCTGCAAATGCTGCATCGACACCGATTCCCACTGCCGCGCCTACTTACACACTTGATATGCTTGCGGCGGCGGGCTCAGCATTAATAGATGCAGGCAAGATAAATGATTTGCTGGGCATTCTCAGCCGCTATGGTGTTAATGCACTCACTGAGTTACAGCCCGCTGTTTATGGAGCGGTAGCCGCAGAACTCAGAGATCTTGGCGCAAAGATATAAGGAGGTAGCAATATGCGTAACAAAATCCAGATTAGAATTCCCCGTTCAGCAGAAGGTCGGGTGATCAGAATATCACCTGCGGCGGAAGCCGTTCTTACAGAATTACAGCGCACTACGAGATTGCCTATATCTCAGATTGCATCGCAGATGATAATACAAGGTGCGGATTTCGTTGAAATAGTCGAGGAGGATGACAATGCCAACACCTGAAAAACACGCACTGCTTTCTGCGTCAGCGTCATCAAGGTGGCTTAAATGTACTGCAGCCCCGAGGTTTGAAGAACAGTTCCCCGAAACTACATCTCCCTATGCAGAAGAGGGGAGAATAGCTCACGCTATGTGCGAGTTAAAGGTGCTCAAAACCTTTACAGCCGGAATTAAGCCCAGAAGCTATACCGCCAGAATGAACAAAATAAAGGAAACACCCGGTTACAGCTCTGAGATGGACAGAACATCCGACATTTATATCGAACACCTCAGTCAGTTAGCGCTTTCCTACAAGGCAAAGCCTAACGTATCCCCGGAAGTTCAGGTAGACCTTACAGACTACATACCCGACGGCTTCGGTACCTGTGACTGTATTATGATAGGCGGCGATACCCTTAGCATAGTGGACTATAAGCACGGTAAGGGCGTACCCGTATCGGCAGAGGGAAACACGCAGATGAGGTTGTATGCCCTCGGTGCTCTCAAGCGTTATGCTCCCGTTTATGGAGACAGCATAAAGAACATAAGAATGACGATTGATCAACCTCGTATCAGTGATGAAGTCAGTACCGAAACAATATCTGTAGATGAACTGCTCGCCTGGGGTGAAAGCATAAAGCCGATAGCGCAGTTAGCCTATACCGGTCCGGGTGAGTTCGTGCCGGGTGAACATTGCAGATTTTGCAGAGGAAAGGAACACTGTCGTGTCAGAGCCGAACAGTATACTGCCCTTGAAGAATTTAAGGACTGCGTACTACCCGGTGCTTCCGATGATCAGGACAAGCGTATTCTTTCCGACAGCGAAATAGGTGATCTGCTTTCAAAAGGCGCTGAACTCATGAAATGGTATAAGGATCTTGAGGAATATGCGCTTGGCGCAATTCTTAAAGGTGTTAACATACCCGGCTGGAAAGTAGTCCAGGGGCGCAGTAACAGAACCTTTTCCGATCAGGACAAGGCTATTGAAGCTGTTATCAAAGCAGGTTATGATGAAGCCCTGGTGTATGAGAAAAAGCCTAAAACTCTTACCGAGCTTGAAAAGCTTATGGGTAAAGCTGATTTTGCCGAAAAGGTCGGAGCTTATGTTATTAAGCCGCCCGGTAAACCTACACTTGCGCCCTTATCGGATAAAAGAGAGGCGTACAGTCCTGCGGCTGCTGACTTTGCGGAGGTGAGCAAGTGACCGAACAGCATCTTGTAACTATAACGTTCCCGGAAGGTTATTTTAAGATCCTTTACGAGGACTATCTTAAACAGCAACCGTTACCGGTTATAAAAAAGCTAATGAGGATTGCCTACGATAACTTTTCGCTAAATTCGCACGATATACGCAAAATATGGTGTTACGCATTATCGGAGCAGGACGCTAAAAGGCAGAAATGGCGTGAAGAAAGCAAAGTATGTAGAGCTGAATATGTAGCATTACAATTCCTGCTTAATTTAACCGAAAAGGAAATCAAAGAAGTCAAGGCTAAAAATAAAAAATTGCTCTCAAACGTGATGAAAGCAAAGCGTGATTTCGAGCGTTGGTGCAAGATTGTTGCACTAATGGAAGAATTAAACATCAAAACGGGCATTACCCTTTAAGAAAGGAAAATATTATGTATCAGAACATTGCAACCAAAGTTTTAACAGGAGAAGTAAGGCTGTCTTACACAAATCTCACAACCCCTGTTCCCTCGAAAAGTGATCCTAACGGTAAACCGAAATATTCGGTTACCATACTTATTCCCAAGTCAGACACCGCTACTAAAGCGGACCTTGACTCCAGCTTTATGGCGGCTTATAACGAGGGTGTTACTACAAAATGGGGCGGAGCAAGACCGCAGGCACAGTCAGTAATCCATGACGGTGACGGACTCAGACAGAGCGGTACGCCTTATGGGGAGGAGTGCAAAGGACACTGGGTGCTTACCGCAAGCAGTATAAACAAGCCTCAGGTTGTTGGTATTGATAATATCAACTGTGAATTAGCTCCGTCCGATATCTACAGCGGAATGTACGGAAGGGTTACCCTCAACTTTTACCCCTATAACGCAGGCGTTAATAAGGGCGTCGGCTGTGGGCTCGGAAACGTACTTAAAACCCGTGACGGTGAGGTGCTTTCTGGCGGTGCTACAGCGGCGAGCGACTTCAACGGCTTAGGTCAGAGTGTGCCGGCATACCAGCAGACTGCGCCTATTCAGGGTACGCCCGTGTATCAGCAGCCTGTAGCGCCTGTTCAGCCGACGGGTATCAATCCTATAACAGGTCTTCCTTTCTGATAAAGGAGGCAGTATGCACCACTTAAATATTGACCTTGAAACATTTTCAAGTGAACCTATCGGAGAAACGGGGGCTTTTAAATACATAGAAAGCCCTGACTTTGAAATCCTGTTATTCGCATACTCTTTAAATGGTGCGCCCGTTACGGTAATAGATCTTGCACAGGGAGAGACAATACCGCCCGAAATAACAGCGGTGGTTTTCTCTCCCGATTGCATAAAACACGCATATAATGCCGCTTTTGAGTGGGGCTGCCTATCAAAATATTTTGGCAAGGCACTTCCGATTGATCAGTGGCGGTGCACAATGTTGCACGGATTGTATGCGGGGTATACAAAAGGTCTTGATGCAACCGGCAGAGCTTTAGGACTTCCTGAAGACAGGCGCAAACTTAACACAGGAAAAGCCCTTATCAGATATTTTTGTTGCCCGTGTAAAGCAACAAAGGCAAACGGTATGCGTACAAGAAATATGCCGTCACACGACCTCGAAAAATGGAATCTGTTTAAAGAATACAACCGTAGGGATGTAGAGGCCGAAATGGAGATAGAACGCAGATTATCAGCTGTCACGGTTCCTGACTTTGTTCAGAAAGAATGGGAAACAGATCTCGAGATAAACAGCAGAGGCGTTGCGGTAGACATGGATTTTGTAAACGGTGCACTTGAAATAGGAAGCGCCACACGAAACACACTGCTAGAAGAAGCCGTGAAGATAACCGGTCTTGATAATCCGAACAGCGTTGCACAGTTGCAAGGGTGGCTTGAAAACGAAACAGGTGAAGAAATAGATTCTTTGCGTAAAGATACCGTAGCAAAAATGCTGACGGCGGATGATAACAGCGCCGAAGTACAGCGTATGCTCGAAATACGCCAGGAACTCGGCAAGACAAGCACTAAAAAATACAATGCTATAGAAAAAGCGGTTTGCCGTGATAACAGGGTACGCGGGCTTTTGCAGTTCTACGGAGCGAACAGAACAGGAAGGTGGGCAGGTCGTCTTGTACAGGTTCAAAACCTGCCAAGAACTTATATTGAGCCTTTACCGCTTGCAAGAAATCTTGTTAAATACAGAAAAGCAGATGCCCTCAGATTGGTTTACGGAAGTATTTCGGATACGCTTTCACAGCTCATACGGACTGCTTTTGTCGCCGCAGAGGGTAATGTACTTATAGACGCTGATTTCTCGGCCATCGAAGCCCGTGTTATATCCTGGCTTGCCGGCGAAGAATGGCGGCTTGAGGTATTTCGCACTCACGGGAAAATCTATGAAGCGTCTGCTTCACAGATGTTTGGTGTTCCGATCGAGCTTATAAAAAAGGGCAATCCGGAATATGCTTTGCGTCAGAAAGGCAAGGTAGCGGAGCTGGCTCTCGGTTATCAGGGCGGAACATCTGCACTTATTGCTATGGGCGCACTTGATATGGGTATACCTGAGAGTGACCTGCCTGATATAGTACATCGGTGGCGAGATGCCAACAGACGTATAAGAGACTTATGGTATGCTGTGGATAATGCGGCGTTTCAAGCAGTCACGAACGGCGGAGCTGTCGGTGTGCGTAACATTATAGTTTCCAAAGAATACAACGCTGCTTTGAATACAGACAGTCTGACAATTACTCTACCGAGCGGCAGAAAGCTTTATTATATATCTCCTCAGATCGATGAAAATCAGTGGGGATCGCCGACGATTGCTTATATGGGTATGGATCAGAAGACGAAAAAGTGGAAACGGCTCGAAACATACGGAGGAAAGCTCGTTGAGAATTGTGTTCAGGCTATAGCCCGAGATTGTCTCGCCGGAGCAATATCACGTCTGGAAGAAGCCGGACTTCCTGTTGTATTTCACATTCATGACGAAGTAGTAATCGAATGCCGTAAGGATACGGCAAGCCTTGAAGATGTCATAAGAATAATGACCGAACCTATACCGTGGGCACCGGGATTACCTCTTGGCGCTGACGGTTGGGTCGGCGACTTCTTCAGAAAGGATTAAGAGATCAATTTATGTTATTTGACCGAAAAATAACTATTTCCTGCGGTTCAAGCAGAAAAGCGACTGTGTGGAAAGCACAGACGCTTATGCTGTCAGAGCTGTGGGAAAAATTAAAAATCCCGGCGAGAAGCACCGAAACTCTTGCTGAATATATGAATATGAAAAAGGCTCAGCAGGACGATCTTAAAGATGTCGGCGGATATGTGGGCGGTACTCTTAACGGAACAAGGCGTAAGGCAAATAACGTTATCGGCAGGGACATAGTTACCCTCGACCTTGACAGTATTCCGGCGGGATATAAAGATGATATTCTGCGGCGTGTTGAAGCTCTCGGTTGCGGGTACTGCGTTTACAGCACAAGAAAACATCAGCCTGCCGCACCGAGACTGCGTGTAATACTTCCGCTTGATCGTACTGTCACTGCCGATGAGTATGAACCTATAGCACGAAAACTCGCTGAGTACATAGGTCTTGAATTTGCCGATCCGTCTACTTTTGAAGCCTGCCGCTTAATGTATTGGCCGAGCTGTTGCTCTGACGGAGAATATGTGTATGTAGTAGGCGATAAGCCTTTCACCAGCGCCGACGGTATTTTATCCTTATATGCAGACTGGAAAGATGTCTCGACCTGGCCGAGCATACCGGGACAGCAGAATGTTAAGAAGCTGGCTGTAAAGCAGGGTGATCCTGATGCTAAGACCGGCGTTGTCGGCGCTTTCTGCCGTACATACGACGTATATCGTGCAATGACAGAATTATTACCGGGAATATATGAGGCGGTTGATGATTCTTCAGAGCGTTTCACCTATCTTGGTGGCTCAACCACCGGCGGCGCTGTTGTCTACGAAAACGGCAAGTATTTATACAGTCACCACGCTACCGATCCATGCGGCGGCAGGCTTGTAAACGCTTTTGACCTTGTACGACTGCACAAGTTTGCGGATAAGGATGACGAGGCGTCAATAGGCGCTCCGACAAACAGATTGCCTTCATTCAGTGCAATGTGCGAATTTGCGTGCGAAATAAATGAAGTTTCGGCACTGCTCAGCAAAGAACGGTATGCTTCGGCGGTAAAAGATTTTGAGGGCGTAAGCGATACGACTGATTGTGCTGAAGATGAAAACTGGATGCAGTTACTTGAGAAAAGCACGCAGACGGGCGCAATACGCTCTACTATAGATAACGTGAAAATCATACTCGAGCATGATCCTCTGCTTAAAGGAAAGTTTGCTTTGAACGAATTTGCGGGCAGAGGCGAGGTGCTGGCGGCGTTACCGTGGGACAAAAACAATAAGCGCAGGCTGTGGGACGATAACGATATAGCAGGTCTGTATTGGTATCTCGAGCGGGTATATAAAATTACCGGCAACGGAAAGATAGATGGGGCATTATCGCTCCATTCGCACGCACACGCATTCAACCTTGTAAAAAACTATCTGACGGGGCTTAACGGTAAATGGGACGGAGTGCCTCGTCTTGATACAGTTTTCATCGATTATCTGGGTGCACAGGACAGTCCGTACAACAGAGCCGTTACCCGTAAGGCATTCACGGCCGCTGTCGCCAGAGCAATGACACCCGGTTGTAAGTTTGATAATATGCTTATTCTGACGGGTTCTCAGGGCATAGGAAAATCAACGCTACTGGATAAAATGAGCCGAGGGTGGTTCAACGACAGCATAAGGACATTTGAGGGCAAAGAAGCAAGCGAGCTTCTTCAGGGCGTATGGCTGGTCGAAATAAGCGAGCTTGACGCATTCAGACAGTCAGATGTAAGCAGAATAAAGCAATTTCTCAGCTTACGGGCAGACCGCTTTCGTGCGGCTTACGGAAGAAATGTCAAGGAACTGCCCAGGTCGTGCGTGTTCTTCGGTACTACCAACAATACGGAGTTTCTTCGGGATACAACCGGAAACCGCCGTTTCTGGCCCGTTGACACGGGGGAACAAAAAGCTGTGAAAAGTGTATGGCACGATCTTGATAACGAAATAGACATGATATGGGCGGAGGCTCTGGTGCGATGGCAAGGCGGAGAACCGTTGTATCTCTGCGGTGAAATAGAAAGCATTGCTAAGGAAAAGCAGGAAGAACACAGGGAAGTATCAAGCAGAGAAAGCGTAGTGCGTGCTTTTATAGAAAAACAGATACCGAGCGATTGGCAGAAGTGGCCGCTTGACCGCAGAAGAATGTACTGGGGCGGTGCGGTCACCGGTGCGGAGAATCTGGTGCTGGTAGACCGCAGAAGTATATGCGCCGCTGAGATATGGTGTGAAGCTTTAGGCGGAAACATCAAAGATATGAAAAATACGGACACCCGTGGGCTTAATGCTATCGTAGCTATGATGCCTGAATGGAAACGATCAGAAAATCCTATACGCCAAGGGCCTTATGGTGTAATCAGAGGATTCAGAAAAACGTAACAATTGCCGTAACAGTCACGAAGTCAATCGGATTTTTGGTCAAAAACGTTACAAACGTTTGTAACAATTTGTAACAATTAAAAAAGCAATTGTTACAAGAATTGTTACGCCATAAACCGCATGGCTAAGCCAAAAATCTTAAAATGTAACAATTGTAACAATTATTCTATATAGAGTATTATAAATAGAGGATTAGAGGGTATATATACGCTCTATCCGCCTGTATGCACACGCGTATAGGAAAAACACTGAAATTGTTACAGCTAAAAAGGGAAAAAGAGGAATTAAAATGCTTGAAAGTAATATTGAAAAATATCTTGTCTCCAGAATTAAGCAGGAATGCAACGGTATGGCGCTGAAATTTGTATCGCCGGGATTTAACGGGGTGCCTGACAGGATCATATTTCTTCCGGGAGGAAAAATAGTTCTGGCGGAGCTTAAAGCACCGCAGAAAAAGCTGAGAGCCTTACAGACTTATGTCTGTGACCTTTTCGAAGCAACAGGCGTGAAAGTGTTCAGAGCGGTTGATTCAAAAGAAAAGGTTGACAGTCTGATAGAGGAGCTGAAAAGAAATGATATATAAACCGCATAATTATCAGGCATATTGCATTGACAGGATAATAAATGACCCTGCGGTAGGCTTGTTTTTACGTCCGGGGCTTGGTAAAACCTCAATCACTCTGTCGGCGATAAACATTCTGAAATATTATCACTGGAGTATCGTCAAGGCTCTTGTGGTAGCACCGAAAAAAGTTGCCGAGGGTACGTGGAGCAAAGAGGCGGGCAAGTGGGATCACCTGAAGCACCTCAGAGTAGTTACGGTTCTCGGCTCTTTGACCAAACGTATACGGGCGCTTAATACTCCCGGCGACGTGTATGTTATCAACCGTGAGAACATTCCCTGGCTTGTCGAGTATTATCGGCAGGACTGGCCGTTTGATATGGTTGTGCTTGACGAAAGTACGAGTTTCAAAAACAGCAGCAGCAAGAGGTTTAAAGCAATGAAACTTATACGCCCTCTGTGCAAAAAGGTTATACTGCTTACCGGAACGCCGTCCTCAAAGGGTCTTATGGATCTATGGGCGCAGATATATCTTCTTGATGAGGGTGCGAGGCTCGGGAAAAACATTACGCAGTTCAGAGAGCGTTATTTCATAGCAAATACGCACGGAGGGCATTTTACGGATTACAAACCTAAAGACGACGCAGAGCCTGCCGTACTGAAAGCTATAAGCGACATCTGCATCAGTATGAAGGCAGAGGATTATCTGGAACTGCCGCAGTGTATCGAACATGAAATCCCGGTTATACTTGACGATAAGGTCAAAAAGGCATACGCACAGTTCGAGAGAGATTTACTGCTTCAGATAGACGAAAACACGATAACAGCACAATCGGCAGGTGTGCTTACGGGAAAACTGCTTCAGTTTTGCAGTGGGGCTATTTATGACAACGATCGTAAAGTCGTCAAGCTTCACGACTGCAAGATAGACGCGTATATGGAGTACATAGAACGCCTTAACGGAGAGCCATGCATAACCTTTTACGGATTTCAGCACGACAAGGATCGTATTCTTCAGGCACTTGCAAAGACAAAGCTTAACGTGAGAGTATATAACGGGCCTGATGACGAAGATCTGTGGAATGCAGGCAAGATTGATATATTGCTTGTACACCCGTCAAGCTGTGCCTATGGACTTAATCTCCAGGCAGGCGGACGGCATATTGTCTGGTTTACGCCTAACTGGAGCTTTGAGCTTAACGATCAGGGCAAGTGCCGGTTATGGCGTCAGGGTTCGCCGTATGATAAGGTTTATGTGGCGTACCTGGTTGTTCAGGGCTGTGTTGACGAGGACGTTATGGCGGCAATCAAGGATAGAACCGATACACATGAGACGGTTATGAGAGTGCTTAAAGCGAGAATACAGAAGTTGAAAGGAAAAATTTAAATGAGTAAACGCAAACTCGCAACCGAAACCTGCTTGTTCTGTGGGCAAGTAATACCGAAGTGGATAAAGTGTGAGGAC
>CAVJKI010000056.1:0-9739 GCA_963649995.1 Sodaliphilus sp. | reverse complement strand
ACGTGGTAAGGTTGCTCCGTATTCGTGTATTATGGGGGAATAGTCATGACTAATCTGCTTATAAAGCTGTTTATCAAGGACAGCAAAAATACAAATGACCCTGTTGTCAGAAAGCGTTACGGTTATCTCGGTGCATTCACAGGAATAGTGCTAAATATATTTTTGTTTTTCGGTAAGCTTATCGCAGGTATATTATCGGGCGGTATCGCCGTAATTGCCGACGCATTCAACAACCTGTCCGACGCAGGCTCATCAATTATGACATTTGTAGGTTTTCGCATGGCAGGAATGCCTGCGGATAACGAGCATCCTTACGGTCACGGAAGAATGGAGTACGTTTCGGGTATTATAATCTCATTCATTATTATGATGATGGGCTTTGAGCTTGGCAAAAGCTCGATTGAAAAAATTTTTTCACCCGAAAAGTCGGAGTTCAGTGTGCTTGCCGTGTGCGTACTGGGAGTATCACTCCTAGTAAAGCTGTGGATGGCACTGTTCAACACAAAGCTCGGCAGGAAAATAGACAGCGGTACTATGAAAGCCGCGGCAGCAGATTCGCTGTCCGACTGTATTTCAACCTCTGTGGTAATTATCTGTATGTTCATTCAGCTGTTCACAGGTGTTAATCTTGATGCTTATGCAGGTATTGTTGTGGCACTGTTTATCCTTTATACAGGCTTCAGTACATTCAGGGAAAGTCTTACTCCTCTTTTGGGAACAAAGCCAAAAAAGGAGCTTGTAGATGAGATTGAAGAAACGGTTACGAGTTATCCGGGAATAGTCGGTGTACATGACCTTATGGTGCATGATTACGGTGTGGGACGAATGGTAATATCACTGCACGCTGAGGTGAGCTGTACAATGGATATAATGAACGCACACGAGCTTATCGACCTTATTGAAGACGATTTGCGGGAAAAGTACAGATGCAGTGTTACTATACACATGGATCCCGTTGTTGTGAATGATGAGAAAATCAACAGCATAAAAGCGGTCGTGCTTGATATTATAAATGAAATTGACAGCAGTCTGACTATTCATGATTTTCGTATGACGGACGGAGTATCAAGAATAAATGTGATTTTCGATCTTGTAACCCCGTTTGGCTTCAGATATAAGGACAGCGAACTATCGGCTATGGTAAAGGGCATGATAGCTCAAAAGGATCAAAGACTCAATGCGGTGATTACCGTTGAACGTTCAATGTGTTGATATATGTTAAAAAAGAGCGTGCGAAGCAACGAAATGCTTTGTACGCTCTTTATAAAAAGTTGACTTGACATGGATTTTGTGCTAAAATAAACTTAAACTATATTATGAGAGAGTGTTTGTATGAACGGCAATAACGAAAATTGCGGAAAACTGTTTGTTATAGAAGGTCTTGACGGCTGCGGCAAAAGCACACAGCTTGAAATGCTTAAAAATAATGCCGATGATAATATCCGTTTTATCAGCTTCCCGAATTATGACAGTGCAAGCGGCGAGATAATCAAGGATTATCTGAGCGGTAAGTTCAATGAGGAAAACGGTGTGACGGGTGCCTATACGGCAGGCAGTTTTTACGCTATAGACAGATATATAAGCTATAAAACCGATTGGGAGAAGGATTACAGGTCGGGAAAAACTATAATTGCCGCACGATACACTTCCTCGAATGCTATATATCAGATGACAAAGCTTGAAAAAGAGCATTGGGACGAATATCTTTCATGGCTTGAAGATTATGAATACGGTAAATTCGCAATTCCCCGTCCCGAAAAGATAATATTCCTCGATATGCCGATAGAGGTATCTCAGAAGCTCCTCAGCGCACGTTACGGCGGCGATGAGGCTAAGAAAGATATTCATGAACGAAATACAGAGTTTTTAAGAGCTTGTCGAAAAGCGGCGCTTTATACAGCTGAGAAGAAAGGCTGGCATATACTGCCGTGTTCCGACGGCGATAAGCCGTACAGTCCCGAAAAGATAAATAAAGAATTGTCGGAGCTGATTTACGGTAAATGACAGGCAAAAAGTAAGGTAATATAAAGTGTTGGAATTAAAGAAAATAGAACTCAGCGACAAGCAGTGGATAGACCCGCTGTTAAAGCTATCGGACTACAGAGGCTGTGAGTACAACTTCACCAATAACTATGTGTGGAGCAATATTTACGGTATTACGGTAGGACGTTTTCAGGATTTTTATGTATTAAAGCACGGAAACGAGTTTGTGTTCCCGGCAGGCAAGGGCAATACTGACGCACTGCTGTCCGAGCTTAAAAATTACTGCGACAGTGTCAGGATACCGTTTAAATTCTGCAGCATGGATATAAAGGATAAGCTTATGCTTGAAGAGCGTTATCCGGGTATGTTCACGTTTGATACAACCGAGGATCTGTACGACTATGTTTATGAGTCACAGTCGCTTTCAACGCTCAGCGGTAAGAAGCTTCATTCAAAGCGTAATTATATCAACCGTTTCAAGCTGCTCGACTGGAGCTTTGAGGATATAACCCCCGAAAACATAGATGAATGTAAGCAGATGAGCCTTGAATGGTGTAAGCGCAACAACTGCGATGAGAACGAGGAAAAGTCCGAGGAGATGTGTGCAGTCGGATTAGGACTTGAGCATTTCTTTGAATTAGGTCTTGTCGGCGGAATTTTAAGAGTAGAGGGTAAGGTACAGGCGTTTTCTTATGGTGAACAGCAGAGCAGTGATACATTTGTAACTCATGTTGAAAAAGCGTTTACCGACTATGACGGAACTTACCCAATGATAAACTATATGATGGCAAACAGGTTCTGTAAAGAGCTTAAATATATAAACAGGGAAGAAGATATGGGCGAAGAAAATCTCCGCAAGGCGAAGAAATCATACCACCCGTGTTTTATGGTAGAGAAGTTCAGCGCAGTCTATAACGCTGAGAAAGGATAACAGAATGATATACGCATTTTTAGCAGACGGATTTGAAGAAACAGAGGCTATTGCCCCTATAGATATTCTTAAAAGATTCGGTAAGGAAGTAGTTACCGTAGGCGTTGGCGGCGGTAAGGTAACAGGCGCACACGGAATTGCCGTTACAGCCGACATTACCGATAACGATGTGATCATGACCGATAAGGTTGAAATGATCGTGCTTCCCGGCGGTATGCCCGGTACGCTGAATCTTGAAAAAAGCCCCGTTGTGCAGGATGCTATAAAGTTCTGTGCCGACAATAAAAAGGCAATAGGTGCGATTTGTGCCGCTCCTTCAATAATCGGCAAGCTCGGACTTTTAAACGGTAAGAAAGCTACCTGCTTCCCCGGCTTTGAACAGTTCCTTGAGGGCGCTATGTTCACAGGTGACCTTGTGAATATCGACGGAAACATCGTTACCGCAAGAGGTGCCGGTGCGGCTATAGATTTCGGCCTTGCGCTCGGCACATTACTCTGCGGAGAAGAAAAGGCTGAAAAGATAGCTAAGGCTTTACAGTGCAGATAACGGTAAACGAGCAGAAAAAACAGTTCAGAAAAGCTATGCTCCAAAAGAGAAAACAGCTTTGTGACAGTGAAACCGCCGTTAAAAATTCGGCTATAACCGAAAAGCTGTTAAGCCTTGAAAAGGTACAGTCGGCAGAGCTGATATTGCCGTTTGTTTCGGCAAAGGGCGAGGTCGGTACAAGAGAGTTTATAGCAAGGTGTCTTGACGCAGGAAAGACGGTTGCCGTACCGAGATGTATTGACGGCAGTAATATGGAGTTTTGCGTTATACATACGTTTGATGACCTTGAAAAGGGTATGTACGGAATTGACGAGCCGAAACAGCACTGTGAAATCATCAGTGCCGAAAACGCAGAAAACAGCGTTCTGATAGTTCCTGCGTTATGCTTTAATGCAAAGGGCTACAGACTGGGCTACGGAAAAGGCTATTACGACAGATTTATAAGCCGTTACAAGGGTTACACTGTCGGAGTGTGTTATGATGAATTTCTGACAGAAGAAATACCTGTCGATGAATACGACAGATGTGTTGATATTGTCATTACAGATAAACGGAAAGGATAAAAAAATGGAGAATAATCCAATAGATTTAGCTCATAATGACGAAAACCTCGGAAGTACGGAAGAACGTACAATTATGATGGATTCCCTGAAAGGTTTTCATACGGGTGAAGTAAATCAGGGCGAAGCAATGTCTGATAACGAAACCGAAGATATACCTGAAAATGAAGAAAACGATAATTCAGAGGACAGCGACGAGGTTACGGAAGAAGAATATCAGGAGTACCTCGCAAGAAAAAAAGAACGGAATAAAAAAATAAAGGCTAAAAACCGTCATAGAAGAACGCTGTCGCATATTCTGACAGGTGTCTTACTGTCGGTGTTCATTATTTCCATATCGTCTTTTCTCGCTGTTTACATAGTAAAGTCGGCACTCGACTTTACGGGTATAGGCAAGACCTATTGTCAGGCGGAAATACATATAAATGAAGATTCTACGACCGATGAGATCGCACAGGATCTTGCAAATCTCGGCATTATAAATATGCCTGATGTGTTTAAGCTTTATACGAAGATGTTCGGTAAGGGCGACAGTTTTATCAAGGGCACATTTACCGTAGATACGACTATGTCATACAGCTCTCTTATATCGACACTGCAGACGGTATCAACCGTGAACAAAACGGTTTCTGTTCAGATAACCGAGGGTATGACTATTGACGAGATAGCTCAGATGATGGAGGATAATCTTGTATGCCGTGCCGAAGATTTCATGGAGCAGTGCAAGACGCTCGGTGACACTTATAAGTTCCAGAAGCGCCTTGAAAACGAAAAGCTTAAGTATTATCAGATGGAGGGCTATATCTTCCCTGATACATACGAGTTTTATGTTCTTCCCGCACTTGAGGATAATAAGGAGCTTGATACAAGCGAGTATGCCGCTGACGCTCTTGATACTATCTATCAGAACTTCAATAATAAGCTCACAGCCCGTTACTATAACCGCATGACTGAATTAGGTCTTACTCTTGATGAAACTATAACTCTTGCGTCTATAGCACAGCGTGAGGCGGATACAACTGCCAATATGGGTAATGTTGCCTCGGTATTCTTTAACCGTATGGCTGACTCGGAGTCATTCCCGCACCTTGAATCGGACGTTACCGTGCATTATGTCGATGAGCATATAAAACCGCATCTTTCGACAGCACAATATGATCAGAAGATGTTTGACGCATACAACACCTATAAGTGTGACGGAATACCTGTAGGTCCTATCTGTAATCCCGGACTTGATGCGATAAAAGCAGTGCTTTACGCACCTGAAACAGATTATTATTATTTCTGCGCCGATCCTGAAACCACAGAAATGTACTTTGCTCAGACAATATCCGAGCATGAGGAAAATCTCCGTAAGTGCGGACTTGATGATGCAATAGCAGAGTAAATATGTTTTCCGCCGCAGATGAGCTTTTCTGCGGCGGAATACTGTAATAAGAACAAACAGAAAGGTAAAATTTATGTTAGAACTTTTATCGCCTGCGGGCGATTTGGAATGTTTGATGTCAGCTGTTGATTACGGCTGTGACGCAGTATATCTCGGAAGCACAATGTTCGGTATGAGGGCGGGATCAGCAAAATTTGATCCCGAAACGCTGAGAAAAGGCGTAGAATACGCCCATGCAAAGGGTGTGAAGGTGCATCTTACCTGTAATACCGTGCCGTCAAACGATGAAATAGAATTACTACCTGAGTTTATAAAGACAGCGTACAATTGCGGGATTGATGCGGCAATTGTCAGCGATATAGGCTGTATTGCGCTGATTAAACGCACAGTGCCTGACCTTGAAATACACGTTTCCACACAGGCGGGCGTTGTAAACTATGTCACTGCAAACGAGCTTTACAAAATGGGCGCAAAGAGAGTAGTGCTTGCCCGTGAGGTAGATATTGAGAATATAAAACGAATCAGGGATAATGTGCCTGAGGATATGGATATAGAAGTGTTTGTACACGGAGCAATGTGCGTATCTTTTTCCGGCAGATGCCTGCTTTCAAGCTTTATGACAGGCAGAAATGCCAATAAAGGCGAATGTGCCCAGCCGTGCCGTTGGAAGTATCACCTTGTAGAGGAAAAGCGCCCGGGTGATTATTATGAGCTGTCTGAGGGGGAGGGAGGATCATATATCCTCAACGCAAAGGATATGTGTATGATAGAACATCTCAGAGAGCTTAAGGACGCAGGTGTTACCAGCTTCAAGATCGAAGGCAGAGCAAAATCCGCATATTATACGGCAACGGTTACAAATGCTTACAGAGCAGCGCTCGACGCAGTTAAAAACGGTGAGAGCGTTCCTCAGTGGGCGATAGATGAAGTGTATAAGGTAAGCCACAGACAATATTGCACGGGCTTTTATTTCAATAAGGACGACGCTAACCAGTATTATGAGAACAGCGGATATATCCGTGAGTGCGACTTTGTCGGCGTTGTTGACAGCTGTGAAAACGGCAGAGTAAACATTACCCAGAGAAACTACTTTACCGTACATGATGACCTTGAAGTGCTGTCACCCGGTAAAAAGCCTGTTAAGCTTGATATTCCTTATATAATTAATTCCAAAGGCGAGCAGACGGAGATAGCAAACCGTGCTACAGAGAAGATGTATTTTGATTATCCTGTACAGTTCCCGCCTCATTCAATAATAAGAAAACCTGTAATAAATAAGTAATATAACGGAGGTACTGTTATGCTGAAAGCTCCGCAGAATTTGTTTGCAACCGCTTATGACGGCTCGGGGCGTTCCGACTGGCAGGCTGTTGAAGGTGCAGACGGCTATATTTTGCAATTCTATAATGCAGACGAACCTGAAAAATGCATAAAGACACGCTATGCACAGCAAACTTCAAAGTTGATTATGGGCTTTCGCAACGGCAGAAAGTATCTTGTAAGGGTGAAAGCGTTCGTTTATCGGGATGGCAATGAAATAGCAGGCGAGCTGTCACAGCCTGCCGAATTCATTCCCGTTTGCCGACATCTGAAAGCGCAGAATGTAATTACAATGAACTGCGGTGAAACAACGCAGATAGTCTGGGAGTGCAATAATAGGGTGCCTGCGGTTACTTTCGCCTGCGATGATGAAAATGTCGCTACAGTGACTAAAGGCGGACAGGTGACTGCTGTTTCGCAGGGCGTTGCAGATATAACGCTTACTGCTGACAATGAAGAAAGGTTTACAGTAAAAATAGCAGTCGGCAGAAATATGTCACGCAAAAGCTCTGCGGCAAGGATTATGCTCTGCGGAGATCTTATGTGTTCTCTTGAACAACAGAGAAAAGCCGCAAATCATTCGCTTGATTTTACCGAAACATTCAGAACAATTGAAAGCACTGTAAGATCAGCAGATTATTCGGTTGCCGTGCTTGAAACCACCTGTTATGACGGCGCTCCTTTTGAGTACGAAAAGATACGCACAGACAGCGGAAGTCCAAACTGCAATTCACCGTCAACCTTTATAGACGCATTGAAAAACTGCGGCTTTTCCGCTCTCGTAACAGCGAATAATCATAACTGTGATACAGGGGCAGAGGGACTTAAAGCCACCGTAGACCGCATTAAAAACAGCGGTATGGCAAACATAGGCACGCTTGATGATGAAATACACATAGTCGATATTAACGGTATTAAGGTTGGTTTTGTTGCAGTCAATTCAATTTCAAACGGACTTGATAAAGATATTTCTCCCCGACTGATAGGAAAATACGAGCCTGCATATTTTAAAGAGCTTACAGATACGTTAAAAAAGAGCGGAGCAGAGTATATAATAGCGTATCAGCACTGGGGAATGATGAATTCGATAGCGGTGCGCAATGTTCAGAAAAAAACAGCAGAGTATATGGCTGAGTGCGGGGCAGATCTGATTATAGGCTCTCACCCGCATACCTTGCAGAAAGCAGAAAAGATTTTTACTTCCGACGGCAGAGAGGTAATGTGCTTTTATTCGCTCGGCAACCTTGCTTCGTCAATGAAAGAACTCCGTGAGAATCGGGAAAGTACTATAGTCGATTTAACTCTCAGAAGAACAAACGACGGAATAAAGGCGGATATATCCTATATACCGACACTGTGCGAAAATACATCATACGGTTATACGGTAACTGCACTAAGCGGTAAGCTTACTGATGAACAGAAAACATCCGAAGAACGTATAAGAAGTATAATCGGCAATGAAGCTGAGGCTTGCGGCAAACCGAAGCTCTTACTGCAAGGCTCGGCAGTATTAAGAAAGATTTTTGCCGACAGCGGCTATAATTATGACGATACATCTCTGATTTTATCCCCTGTTTCTCTTATGAGCGAAAAGAGCGGGCTTACAGGTAAAACGGGTAATGCCCGCAACCGTCTTGATATTTTTAAGGAATTCGGCTCGTTTGTTGAAAACAGTAAAAGTGATTATATAGTAATCGACCTTTATACAATGGCAGCGGTATCCTGCTATAAATACCATGATAGCTTTTATACTGCTTCACAGAGCTTTTTGAATTCCGATTTCTATAATTCCAATAAGGAAAAGCTTGAAAAAGTGTCGCCTCCTTATGAAGAAAATGTATGGAAAACCGTATTGAAAAAATATGCAGGAATTCTGTCTGCAAGCTACGATAAAAATAAAATTATTCTTTTAAGGTTATCGTTCAGCGATATGTGTGTAAAGCGTGATCAGCTGAGAAACGGCAAAAACAGAAATGCGCTCAACAAACGTATACACATGTATGAAGATTATCTGATTTCTCTGTTACAGCCTGTTGTGATAGACGTTGCCGACGGATACTTTGCAGATGCCGAAAGCGGCATGATTACAGCGTATGAGCCGTTATTCTATGATGATGTAAGACAGAAAATCAGCGACGTTGTACACGGCAGTACCAACGGAGCATTTTGCCTTGATAAACCTGATTGTAAGCTGTGGATAAGACGGGTTATATGTTATTATGACAATATGACGGCAAGGGCGTATCAGGCAAAGCTGTTGAACAGAATATATGCGGCTGACAGACTGATAGAATTGACATCAAAGCTGTTCACGGCTGAAAATTCCGAATATCTTATTTACCTTCGTGAAAAGGAAATACGAACATACGACGATGCAAAAAGCCTGCTGTCGGAAAAGCTCGGCGCGCAAAAAGTAATAGCTGTCATTGATGCGATCGAAAGCATAAACGGCGATTTATCGGAATGTCAGTACGATAAAATAAGAATAATATTCGATGAAAATTTACTGCTGAAAAAACAGCTGGCAAAGAAACTTACAGAGGTTTACAGATATACAAACGTTGAGAATTGTGAGTATATTTTTCTCATCAAAGACGATAAAAATGCGATTGCAGAGTACGAAAAGCACTGTAAACCCGCTGTGGTTGATATATGGGGAAGCTGTATTTCAAGAGAAACGGTGAACAGAAATGTTGAGGGTATATTTGTAGATAAATATATTTTTAAACAGCCGTTTTTGCTGACAGATGAGCCAAACTTGCCGTTTGATGCTGATATGGGTGCAGATAAATTCTGCGGCAGCTCGTGGAGAAAAAGGACAGTCAAAGAAGCATTTTTGCATGAGGGTAAGCAGATTTTGACAAGCAGCAGTGCGGAATGGCTGATAATTGATATGTATGACCTTATCTGCAGCATGAGGAAATATAACGGCTCGTTGTTTGAGATCGATGATTTCATACTTCGCACAGAATTTTATAGGTCAATTTCGGAAAACTGCGTCAGCACATACC
>CAVJKI010000055.1:0-9816 GCA_963649995.1 Sodaliphilus sp. | reverse complement strand
GGGTGTTGGTGGTTTGCCTCATTTTGTAAAATTAACAAAGCGTTCAATAAGTGGCAACGATACTGACGGTATATAAAAATCCGCTGTTTTCTGCAAACAACGGATTCTGTGATATTAAAAACGAATAAACGTTAAAAGGGTGTGACCGCAGTCACCCGCCGGTAACGGAGGTTATGCAAATTGCTTACTGCCGGAACGGCGAATTTGAGGCGGCACATTGCCGCACGGCGAATTGTCAGCGGCGACCCGCCGCCCGCTTAGGCTCTGGATTTTATTATGTCGACCATTTCGCCGACATTCTTCATTGAAGAAACCTCTCCCATCTTGAAGCGGATACCGAATTCATCTTCCACTGCGGATACAAGGTTGATGTGTTCAAGGCTGTCCCAGTCCTCTATGTCGTTTGCGGTCGTGTCTGCATTAACGGTGATGTCGTCATCGTCAAATACATTTCTGAAAACCTCGTTTAATCTGTCGTAAATTTCCTGCTCGCTCATGTTATTTGTTCCTTTCTACAGTGATATATTTATTCTTAGGCTCATAGCCCGAAAGTGAAAGCTCCCATACGGTGTTGCCGTCTGCGTCCTCGCTGACTTTCGTAAATCCGAAGTCGCCGTACAGCTCTTTCACCATTTTATTCTTTGCGGTCGGGTAATAATAACCCTTTACCGTTTTAAGTCCACGCTGTTTTGCTCTTTCGCAAAGGCTGTCGAGCATTGCGTATTCCATATCACGCTTAAGCACACGGCAGCTCATCAGCCATAGATCTATATCCAGCGTATCGCCGTTTACCTTGCCAATCACTACCGATACTATACCGTTGTCGCCAAACTTGTCAGCAAGTCTGCCGTACAATCTTATATAGCTGTCGTCTGCGAATACCTGCTCCATCTCGGCGGTTGTAAAGCGCTTTGTAGTCAGGTTGAACTGGTTGCTCTTGTTTGTAAGCTGTGTTATACGGGGAAGATATATCGGCAGGAAGTCGTCTATCACGCCGATCATCTCAAGGCTTTTAAGATACTCGCCGTAGTCGGAGAACTGCGCCTGCTGAGCGGCTCTTACCGCATTTTCCTTGTACATTTCGTTACGCTTTAAATCATCACTTGAAAAGGCGGTAATTTCAAAGAAGCGTGAGCGGTCAACCACTCTTATATAATCCTCGGGGCGCTCCATTTCGGGAACGGCTACTACAGGAAGCTGTGCGGAAACTATTGCACGCTCGGCAGGGTTATCATCAAGGAACACGAGTGCGTCCTGTCCGATGTTAAGACCTGTCGCTATAGCCTCTATATTCCTGTCCTTGTTGTCCCAGTTTGCCTTTATCATTATGAAATCATCGGGCTTTAAGCTTCCCTCGGGGTGATTCAGTCCTGCCAGAGCGTTTTCCTCATCGTTCTTTGAGCAGACGGTGAGCATTACGCCCGTATCCTTTACAAGTCCGAGGTACTTCTGGAACTCGGAATAAACCTGTCCCATGTGGGTTTCCTGTCCGATCTCTATACCGTCAACGCCGTCATCGCCGACAACTCCGCCCCATAATGTATTATCAAGGTCGAGTACAAGCGCTTTCTTGTTCTTGCCGAATACAGATTTTACGATTGCCGCTAAGTTGAACGCAAAGTCGGGGATCGCAGGAACGCACATTGCGTACTTGTATAAATGCCAGTAGGACGGCTCGCTCCACTTGTCAAGTCCGTAGCAGGCGCTGACATAGTTTATATCGTTGATGTAGAAGCTCTCGTGAGATGCGGCATAATCCGCAAACGCTGTGTTGAGCCTGTTTATGAAATTTACTCTGCCACGGCAGTCAAACGCATCACGATTGCCCATAAGGCGGAAATACGGCTGTTCAAAGTTATTCTGAATAACGGGGCAATGATAACGCTCGGCTATCTTCTCCCACATTGTTTCAAAATACTTCATCTGCTCGGCAAAGAGTGCGTCTGTCTGCTCCTTGCTGTCGGTTATAGCAGGGTATTTCAGTATGTTGCGGTTTGATGTATGAATAAAAATCAGGTCGGGAGAAAAGCTGTCAAGCTCCTCGTTTCCGAACACTGCGTCCTGCCAGTAACGGTTGTATTCCGACTCGTAAAATGTCGGCTCAATTCCGTAATTCAGCAGGAATAATTCCAGCATATTTATTATATCGTTCGTGGTCGAGCCGCCGAGAACGGCGATTTTTTTCTTTATACGCACACTGCCGTCAGACAGGAGCTGTCTTTTTATAGAGCGTTTCTTTTTCAGCAGATAACCGCCGTCAAAGGGGTATTCAAGTTCTTTCATGTAATCTTTTCCTTAAATATTTCTGATGTATGAGAAGTAATCGCAGTTGCCGCCTGCAACGGTGTAGGCACAGTTTGCAAACAGCAGATCGGTCGCATCGACCTGCTTGCAGAAGTTTACGGCATTTACCTCGCAGTAGCGCAAATCAAGCACATATATATTATCAAAGCTTTCGGTGAAGAACGGGATAAGTCCGTTGCCGTAGCTTTCTTTGATAACGACTAAGTTTCTGCCTGTCTTTGCATTGGTCTTGATATGAGCTATCAGGTCATCACTGCCGAGGAACGACAGATAATAATAGCTTGCGTTATCGCAAAGGAACAGATTGCTGTCATAACCGTTGCTGTAATAACGGTCGTAATATGTGGTTTCAAGCTTATCCTCATTCGGAGAATAATAAACCGCATAGGTTTCGGGGTCGTTGTTAAGATGCTCGTCTGACGAATAGTAATACATCGAGCCGACATAACCGCCGCAGGTTTCCTTGCGGTAATCCTTTATATCGGGGACTTTAACGCCTGCCGTTTTGCAGAAAACCTGTGCGGCATAGTATGCGCCGAGCGGCATCCAATGATGATCCGTTCTTGAATATATCTCCTCTGAGGTGTGCTTTGAAAGGGTGTCATAAACGCTGACGTTTGTAACGCCCGTGCCTTTAAGCCCGCTTTCGATATAATCTATCTTGTCCTTCTGTAGCTCGGTGTAGCCCTTGTATTCTGTCGGATTGTAGAAATCGACAGAGGTCGGTATCACCATAGAATATACGGTTACTTCGGGAAGTGCCGACTGGAACGCCTTTACATCTGCCATGTACTGGTCGCAGTAGCCGTATGTACCGCCGTAGAACATAATTCCACGGTAATGGTTATCCATGCCCGCAACCAATATACCATTGTCGCCGATGGCTCTGTAACTGTTTATATCGTCATTGCTTACGGGAGCGGAGCTTTCCTCGGATGCTGTACCGTCGGTTTCCGAAACGGACGATTCTTCGGGCGGCGTTTCCGACTCTGAGCTTTCGGGAGATACTGTGCTGTCGCTTTCTGTTGTATCAGACGCAGACTCTTGCGACACCTCCGACACGGTTGTCATGCCTGCCGAGCTTTCATCGCTGCTTTTGCCGTCACTGCTTTCGCCCGTAATATCGGCACAGCCGCAGGCAAGCGATAAGGTCAGAATAAGTGCTGTTATCTTCGGGAGCTTTTTCATTATGCTCCTCCTTTCAGAAGGCTGCTGTTTACTTTGTAAGAAGATTATCCTTTATTCCCTCTGCGTTTTCGCCGACTGCCGAGAACGTACACATTGTGAACAGTACGTCGGTAATGCCGTTATCCTTTATAAAGTCGGGAGCGTAAAGATCAAAGTAACGAATATCGCAAACATAAATTTCTTCAAAGGAATCAATATAGAAAGGTACTTCTGCGTTTCCGTAGCTGTCCTTGAATATGCAGAGCTTTCTGCCGTTTTTATTTTCTGTTTCTATCTTTACTATCTTCTGGTCGCCGCCCATAAAGGTCGAATATGCACCGCTTGCGGGTTGGTCGACAAATATGCTGTGGAACTGCGAGAACTGCTCGTCCACCTGGAAATCGGTCGTGTAATAGGTTGCCGTATACTCTGTAGAGGGAATATAGTAAGTGAATGTATCGGGGTCGTTCTTGATACGTTCGTTATATTCCGTGAATGCGTACATTGTGCCGACAAAGCCTTCAATGGTTTCTGTCTTGTAGGTTGAAAGCTCCTTTACGGGTACCTGCGCCATTTCGCAGAAAGCCTTTGCCGCATAATATGCGCCGAGGGGTTCCCAGTGGTGGTCTGTACGGGTATAGATATACTCGCTTGTATGCGCCTCAAGTGCGGCATAGCCGTCAACATTGATTACATTCACAAGCTTGTTTGCTATACTGTTTATCGAATCCCTGTGGCTTGCGTTGTAATCCTCATAGCCTGCGGGGAGATAATATGCGCCTGCTGTCGGTACTACCATATTGAATACATTGACCGATGAGCCTACCTTTTCCTTGAACTCGTTGAGGTAGGTCGCATAATTTGCGCCGTCGCCGCCGCCGTAAAGGGAAATACCCCATGTGTGTCCGTCTATGTCGACTACGAGCTGTCCGTTTGTCTGAACACCGTCGACGCCTATCGGCTTGTCATTTGACGATGTGTCCGCAGGAGCAGAGCTTTCCGAATCGGTCGATGAATCTTCTCCGCCGTTACTGCTTTGTGTATTATCCTTGCTTTCTGTTGCGGAGCTTTCTGCCGTACTGCTTTCGCTCTTGCTGTCCGTAACGGAGCTTGTATTCTGTGATGAGCAGGCGGAAGCCGACGCCAGAATCGATGCACAGGCGAGTATTGCCGCTGTTACCTTGATATTAAACTTCATATTATGTCCTTTCCTGATGCGGGGTAAATATATCGCCGAATATATTATACCAATTTATTTTCTGTAGTTATCACGTTAATCATTCCGATATAAAGCAGGTGCTGTAATTAAACAACTTAGCATCCTTTCGGACTTCTTTCTTCTTTTTACGGGAGGGGCAAGCCCCTCCCCTACAAAAAACACATAATGATATTACATAAATCAACGATGAAATTTCTGCCTTTTTGCTACCCGTAAATGTAAATTCTTGTCCTATTGTAGTATACCACACTATTGTGTCAAGTTCAAGGTTTTTCACTTAAGTTTCAGTATGCTCTGCAACGTTATATTTACTGTAAATGTCACGGGTTATTACTATTCCGCCGGGGAGCGCATACTCGGTCTGCATATAATCATAGTAGTCGCCGGGGGTGATTATGCCTGCGGTTTTGACTATATCCGTTCCCGCCTTGCTGAGTATATAGTCCGCAAGGAAAACGCAGTTTGTACTCATGACGAAATAGGTCTTGAATCTGCCGCTTTTGAATTTATAGAAGTGTGCGTGAGTGCCGTTCCAAAGCGAGCTGCAATAATCGTCAAAATCCGAAATATCGGCATTGTTATCCGCCTCGTATGCCAGCTGATAAGGAGGCTTCCAGCGTATAACGTTGCGTTCGGTTTTAGCCAGTCCCTTTCTTACCTTTGCGAGCTGTTTTTCGGTAAGCTTTATACCGAAATCAAACACCATTTGTAAATCATGATAAATGCAGAACTGAATGTATTTGTCGAAATCCGCTTTGAAAAGCACGCCGTCGCCTATGCCGCCGAACAGCCTTTCGGAAGCCTTATCGTAATTGCCGTAGGATATTACCGTATCGTTCAGTACTAAATCGCAATGTCCTATAGAGCCTACACCGTCGGCGCTGACATGGATAAGGACGTGTATATCGGGGGTGTCACCGCCCTTATCATAGCGTTCCTCATTCTGTAGCTTTTCTATGTCTATCTCACGGGAATCAAGGCGCTCGGTGTAATTGCGAAGCGTCTTAAGAGGAATGAACGTGGTTATTATCTGAGGGAGAGAAAGACGGATCCTGCGGCGGATCATGCCCTTTGCTTTATTCGGTACGGCTTCACGCACAAACAGGCGCAATTCTCCTACGCCGTAAATAATACAGTACAGCCCGATAACTATAAGCATACCCTGACTGCCCATAAGCGTACCGAACAGCATAATTACGCCGAAAACCGTAAAGAATATACCTGCAAACAGGTCATAAAATGCATCGGGTACGGCGTTTTTCAAGGCAGAGCCGAAATCTATGAATTTGACAAGAGCGTTGAGGAAAACGTAAAGAGAATATACGAACGACAACAATGCGAAAGTGGCGGCAGGAAAAAGCAGTGAAACAAGTCCGATTATGATATTGCTTATACCGCTGAGTATGGGAAGCTTCTGCTGTTTTGCGTGCGCGCGGATAAGACGGTGGATACCGTTTGCGGCGATGAAGATTCCGCCGAGCCTTGCGGCAGGCTCTGCTACTATTCTGCCGTGAACAAGCACAAGTATTCCGACTGCGATAAGACCTGCGCCGTAGAGGAACAGCCATGTAATATTGAAGGTCTTTTTAAAGGTCTGTTTTTTAGACATCGGCGGCTAATATCCTCCTTTACAGGTATTAACGGTATCGGCTTCAGAGCGGTAAGAGAATTTTTGCGGATAAATCCGTCTTGATTTTTAATACAAAATGTGCTACAATAACTATCGCAACTTTACTGTGCGGTCGCGGGGTGAAAACCGTGAGGAAAGTCCGAGCATCACAGAGCAGGATAGCTGTTAACGGCAGCCGAAGGCGACTTCAGGGCGAGTGCAACAGAAATATACCGCATTGTTTTACAGTGTAAGGGTGGAAAGGCGAGGTAAGAGCTCACCACGGGACAGGCGACTGCTCCCGTCTGTAAACCCTATCCGATGCAACACCGATTGGTTTCAGGAGTAAACCGCCTGCTCGGCGGTCCTGATTTAAGGTGGCTTGAGGTCTGCGGCGACGCAGGGCGTAGATAGATGATCGCACACGACAAAACTCGGCTTATAGGTAAAGTTGTGAATGAATATTATGCCGACCTTTTATATGAGGTCGGTTTTTTGTTTACAGAAAGCCGCTCGTGTTATCGGGCGGCTTTGCTTGTATTTACTTTTTGACAATTTTTTCTGCGGCGGAGGCAAGATAAAGCGAGCCTGTTACCATTGCCATATCCTTTGAGCCTGCCTTCAATACAGCCTGCGATATTGCGCTGTCGAGGTCTGTACACGCTGTACAGCGTACACCCTGCTCTATTGCAAAGCGTGTGAGCTGAGAGGCGGGAACGCAGCCCGGCATAAAGCCGTCAACGAATATAACGTCCTCAAAGCGGGGAAGTATTATCTTAAGAGCGGTCTGCCAGTCCTTGTTTGCCATCATGCCGACTACGGCGTGTATTCTGCGTTTATCAAGGCGCAGGAGCTTTTCTGCCGCTCTCATTGCCGACGGATTGTGTGAGCCGTCAATGATACAGGTCGTACCCTTTACCTTTACTTCTTCCATTCTGGCTCTGAGCGCTGATTTTTCAAGACCCGTAAACACACTGCTGTATTCTGTTTTCAGCACACGGCAGGCTTCAATTGCGCAGAGCGCATTTTTTATCTGATGCTCGCCCGACATTATAAGATGGTAGTTCATACCTTTATACGAGAAAAATACATCGGTGGTATCCATGTGAAGTATCTGCACTCTTGACATATCGGGAATGATTTCTTCGCAATTGTACTCTCTGCATTTATCGTCGATAACACGCATAACCTCTTTTTCCTGTCCGGGTGATACCACGCACGGAACAGACGGCTTGATTATGCCCGCTTTATGGCGTGCTATCTCCGTAAGAGTATCGCCGAGTATATCGGTATGGTCGTAATCAACCGAGGTTATGACACTGACTGCGGGATTGACCACATTGGTGCAGTCGAGCAGTCCGCCTATGCCTGTTTCAATAACTGCGACATTCACCTGCTCCTTGTAAAAATAAAGCAGAGCTATAGCGCACAGTATCTCAAACTGTGAAAACCCCTCAAAGCCTGTCTGCTCCACGGCGTTCTTGACCTGTTCGCACAGCAGTGCGAATGCGGGGCGGGAAATATATTTTCCGTTTACCTGTATACGTTCCTCTATGCAGTCGATGTAGGGAGAGGTAAATTTACCTACGCTCTTATTATCCGCTCTTACTGCGTTGCTGATGTACTCGCATACACTGCCCTTGCCGTTTGTGCCTGCAACGTGGACTATTTTAAGCTCGTTGTGGGGATTGCCGAGTAATCTCATAAGGATAACAAATCTGATAAGGTCCTTTACGGGTTCACCCGATTTAGTGAAAGTGCTGACGTATTCAAATGCCTGTTCGTATGTCATGCGGTTCCCCTTTCATGCTGTCGTATTTTCTTCTTCGCTCAAAACACAATTTTCTTCATTTCATAAGCGCAATAAAGCTCTTTGCCTTATTGACTATCAGTTTGTCGTTATCATAGACAAGCAGATTATGCGCTTGTCCTATGCCGACCCAGCGGATCTCCGATATTTCCTCAAGCTGCGGGGTGTAATCATAGTTTCTCGCACGGGCGACGAAATACACAACGTCCTTCTTTGCGTCCTTGCGGGGAGAATATGTAACCGTTTCCCTGAAGCCTGAGTCAATATAAACATCAATGCCTGTTTCTTCCTTTATTTCACGTTTTGCGGTTTCCTCCTCGGTTTCACCGTTTTCAACGTGTCCTTTCGGAAAAGACCAGTAGCCTGACTTGATGTGCTTTATCAGCAATATTTCCGTATTGCCGTGAAATTTTCTGTAAACAATACCGCCGCAGGACTTTTCATAAGTCATCTGCTACGGACACCTCCTTGTGTCTGACCTTTTATGCGTCGCATTTGCAAGGTACAGTTATTTATAATTGGCTATATTATAGCACATTTTTCACTAAAAGTCTATAGCGGAAAGGTGTAAATGTAAATAATTTGGGAGCGGCAAAAAGCCGTGACATTGCGGCACGGCTGACAGAGAACAGGCAGAAAAGTTCGGAAAATCAATGTATATTTATTCGGGTAAATTCAAAGAGTTGAGATAAACCAGTAATAATTTCAGTGCCGTGTCTTTCTGGGACGGAGAGCATTTCTCAAACCGATTTGCTATTTCTTCCTGCTTTGCCGTAATATCGGGATTTTCCGATGTAAGGACCGTATCGGGAGTGATATGCAGAGCCTCACAAATTTTCAATATGGTTTCTATCCTCATATTTACCGTTCCCCGCTCTATATCGGCATACGTTCTGTCCGATAAATTCGCTTTTTCTGCAACTTCGCTCTGTGTAAGACCCGCTTTTTTACGAACGGCAAGAAGTTTATTTCCTATCACTCTGAAATCAAAAACAAGCATTTTAGTTCCTCCAAATTGTTTTATATAAGAATTATACTTCCTATTTTGCTTGACAAATAGGAAGTGTGGTGGTATAATTACAGGAAGAATAGTTCCTATAGTTATTTTGCTCATCAAGGAGGATATTTATGAAATCAAAAGCAATACTTCTATCGATCTGCACTTCCGTTGCTGTACTGCTCGTTGCCTGCAAGTCATACGACGGTAAATCGACTTCGGAAGAAGCACCCGATACGCTTATTTCAAGCAGTGAGAGTGAGGTTAAAAACACACAGACAAGCGGTATAAGCTCCGATACTGCCGCAAATTCAAGCAGTAATTTATCATCGTATTCCGATGATGCCGACGACGATAACCCGATCGACAGCACTATTTCAAAAATCAAGAAGGCGGGATTTTCTCTTGACATAACGCAATATTACGATTTTGAAAAAGCGGAGTGGAAGCAAGGTGCAGAAGCCGAATTACAACAGATGCAAATTAACTCACCTTCGGAATTTTCCCGCATTGTATCAAAGGTGTACGACATACTGAACGAATACGAACAGAGTGTACAATGTCAATAATTGTATCTGAATGTTACGCTATCATCTTATCTCCTATAAAACTTGGACGCCCACTGACATAATAAAGTGGGCGTTCGCTCTGTTAAATTATTGCTTGAATTTTACCGAATCAAAAAACTTACCGCCGTTAAAGCCGAAGTC
>CAVJKI010000054.1:4228-9943 GCA_963649995.1 Sodaliphilus sp. | reverse complement strand
TGTCGCAACTTCGGAAAGCTTTGCTTTTGCAATTTCCCACTTTTCCTGCATTTCTGCGGTGTCGTCGGCTTCAAGCCAAAGCTGATTTTCCCATATTCCGTATTTAAGATTGATTATATATGCTTTATTCATGTTTCTCCTTTTTATTCCTGCCGAATTTTTCATTTCAGAAAAGCCGCTAAATACGGGAGGGGCAAGCCAACTCCCTACAAATTTTGAGGGTTTACCGTAATTACAGCTTTCCGCCCTTTGCACCGCCGAGCTTTCCGCCTGTAAAGCCGTCAAGAATGTTTGTTTCAAAGCTGAATGTCAGCGCTTTGTTTTCTCTTTCACGCTTAAGTGCGAGCGAGATCATTTCGTCAAGCAGCTCGGGATACTTTACTCCGACAGGCTCCCACAGATAGAAAGCAAGACTGCCGGGGATCGTGTTGATTTCATTAAGATAAACGTTGCCGTTATCCATATCTATCATGAAGTCTATTCTCGATGTACCCGACGCTCCGAGGCACTTGAACGCCTTTACTGCAAGAGTGCGTATCTGCTCTCTTGTTTCGTCCGATATATCGGCAGGTATCTTTCTCTTGAGCGTTGCCATACCGATTGACTTGCCGCCCTTGTCGCCTGCAATATACTTATCCTTGTAGCTTAAAATCTCATCGGTGTTTACAGGTTCTTCACACTCAGAAGCATGAGCCGTAGCGTAGTCGCCGCATACTGAGCAGTTGATTTCCTTTAAGTTTGTTATAGCAGGCTCAACAAGAAGCTTTGATGCGTAAGTGAATGCGTTGTCAAGCGCTTCGTCAAGCTGTTCGTCATTGTGTGCAATCATTATACCGACGCTTGAGCCGAGGTTTATCGGCTTTACTATAAGCGGATATGCTATCTTTGCCTTAATGTCAGCCTTTACAGCGTCTGCGTCCTTTGCGTAGTCGCTTACATGAACTACCGTTCCGTCAAGTACGGGTATGCCGTTATCCTTGAATACGGTTTTCATAACGTACTTATCCATGCCTACTGCCGATGAAATTACATCACAGCCTACATACGGCACGCCGATAGTCTGCAAATATCCCTGGAATACGCCGTCCTCAACGTTTGTGCCGTGAACTATCGGGAATGCAACGTCAATAGTCGCATATACGTTGTTACCGAATTTCTTTCCGGGATAAAGCACCAACTGTACCTGTCCGCCGTCCTTTACAAGTATTACCCTGTGGCTTTCCTTAAGAAGCGTCTTTAAATCCTTGTATGAAGTGATATTGCCTATCTTTTCACCGACATACATTTCATTGTTCTTAGTAATGTATACGGGTATTACCTCGTACTTATCCTTGTTTATTGAATTGCAGGCCTGAAGTGCGGATATGATAGACACCTCATGCTCAACGCTCTTTCCTCCGAAAAATACGCCTACTCTTATCTTCATGGCTGTTGTCCTTTCTTTATGTCAATATTTAATTATTATCTGAGCTTGTTTGCTGATCCTCGGTTTTATACTGAAGATTTCTGAGGTCAATATTTACTCTGACGTAATCGCCGTAAGAAATAACTACGCTCTTTGCGTCTTCGGGAACTATGTAACAGATATAGCCGTCTGTACCCAGACCCGCAGAGAGAACAGCAGAAGTGCTGAAGCTCTTGCCGCCGTCATAAGCCCATGACCTGTCACAGCTTATATCCCCGTTGTAGATACAGTTGAGTTCGTTGCTGAGCCACTGCTTATCCTGTGTCGTATTCTTGACCTTTAAGTGGAACACAACATACATATAGCCCTTATCAGCGCCGCCGTAGGGAATATCAGTCTTGAAAACCTCATCGCATAAAAAGCTGTATTCAGCGGTCTGAGCGGTTTCGTTGAAGTTGACACGCTGTATTTGCTGAGTTACCGAGGATTCCGCCTCGGAACTGCTTTCTTCTATGTAGGTGTAGTCGTTATTATCAAAATTGTCGCCGATCGCAGAGAATATCTCTCCGATCAGAGTAATAATTATACTGAGGATCGTTGGTGCAAAAACCAGTATTATAAATATAGTTATAATTATTTTGACGACCTTTTGCGACGCATTGTTCTGAGCAGTGCCTGCCGTGTTCTGCGACTGCTTTTGTGAAGCGTCATACTCATTCTGACGCATCTCTTTCATGCGCTTATATTCTTCCTCTTTTCTTTTCTTTTCCTCACGGTATGCTTTTACGCCCGCATTGTTGTCAAAAGGTGCGCCGCACTGTGTACAGCAATTTTCATGTTCAACATCAAGCTTTGCACCGCAGTAATCGCAAAATACGTCCATATTATCTCCCTCGTTTTAAACTTTCAGTTAATTAATAGTTATCGGGCAGGTCGTTTTCAAGAAGAACTATCTTCTTTTCTCCGCCTGTCTTTATATTTTCAACCTTTGCAAGAGCTTCATTCAGATTCTTTGCAACGTATGTTTTTTCTTCGGGGTAGCCCTTTGCTTTCAGCCCGTCTACTATCGGCACTGCCTGACGTTCGCCGACTGCAATTACAAAATCGCATATTTCAGCCGCCTGTTCACCGAAACGCTTGTTCAGCTCGTATTCCTTTTCGCCGAGCTCAACCATTCCGGGAGAAACAAGTATCTTATAGCCGTCAAATACCGCAAGGGTATCAAGAGCCGCCTTTGCACCTGTCGGGTTTGAATTGAAAGCGTCGTCTATTATCGTCTTGCCCGTACCCTTGATTATCTGCAATCTGTGCGGTACACATTCAAGACGCTTGACAGGCATTACTAAATCCGCAAACGGTACGCCGAGCGTATTCGCAACGGCTATCGCGCCGACTATGTTCTGTACGTTGTGACTGCCGATAAGCTTTGTCGCGAACTGCTTTTCTTCGTCGCCGTGATGTACCGTGAACTGAGTGCCGTTCTCACTGACAGAAATGTTATCGGCATAGTAATCCGTTCCGCCGCCGAGCGAATATGTCACCTTGTTCTTGCCGCATTCATGCTTTGAGATATACTCGTTATCGTAATTCAGGAATATGATTCCGTCATCGGGCAGACTGTCTGCAAGCTCAAATTTTGTCTTTATGATATTATCAATTGATTTGAATGTTTCAAGGTGCTGAGGACCTATTGATGTTATAATGCCGTGCTTAGGCTTTACTATATCGCATATCTCCTTGATTTCGCCGACATTTTTTGCACCCATTTCGCACAGGAATATTTCGTGTGTTGCATTGAGCTGACCCCGCACTACCTTTACAACACCCATTGTCGTGTTGTAGCTTTCGGGTGTCATAAGCACGTTATACTTTGCACCGAGGAGCTTTTCAAGATAGAACTTTGTGCTTGTTTTTCCGTAGCTTCCCGTAAGACCTACTACAGTAAGATTCGGAAGTCCGTCTATCACACGCTTAGCGTCATTGATATAATGACGGTTTATCATTGCCTCAATCGGCTTGTTTATAAGGTTTGCAAGCATTGCCATAACGAGCGTTAAGATCTGTACACCCATTGTTATTGCAAGCGACAGATAACCCATACCGAGTGTTAAGAATACAAGCAGAAGCACAAGTATATAAACGATGATCGATGTCACCGTCATTCTGATTACTCTTGGGGTGAATACAAGCTTTTTCTTTGCCTTTTTCGGCGCAGAGAACACAATGTTAAGGAACAGGAACGCCGCCGCAATAAAGCAGGTCGACGCTCTCATCTCGCCGCATATCAGGAATGTCAGCACTGAGCCTAAAGTAAATACATGGCGCAGTATGACCTCTTTTATATTCTTTCCTATCCATTTGAACTGCTCATCGGCATGATAGGAGTTCAGCTGGAACATGTGCATATAATGTACAAAATTAAGTCCGCATGATGCACCGAGCGCCATACCGAGTACGGCAACGGCGATTGTCTGTAAAATATCCAAAATCAATTCTCCGTTCTGTCTTATTTTATGTCAAGGAATGATGCAAGTACCCTTGAGAAAGTAAACCAGCCCTCAAGGAAAGCATAGTGGCCTGCGCCCTCAATGGTAACAAGTCCGCTGTCAGGTATCAGCTCGCTCATCTTTACGCCGTCGGAAAGCGGCGTTGCGTCGTCCTTATCTCCCCATATCAGCAGGGTAGACTGCTTTATTGCAGGCAGAAGATAAGTCAGATCCTCGTTTACGACCTTTACAAGCGTTGCTCTCATAACGGGAGAAGCCGCAAGATAGTCCGCACTGCCGCGTTTTTTTCTCATGTTTTCAACGGCATCGGGAAAAAGCTTTTTCATGGGTGCGGTACTCATTACCGCCTTACCCATTTTGTAAGTCCGTGTCTTGATTTTTGAAGCAACGCTCTGTTTGGGCTTTATTCCCGCACTGTCTGTAAGTATTATCTTGTCAGGTGTCAGCACAGGCTTTTCACGGGTAACAGCCTTGATGATAACACGCCCTCCGAAGCTGTGTCCGAGAACGACATTCGGCTTTATCCCGAGCTTTTTGCAGAATGACCCGATAAAGTCAACATAATCGTCAACGCACCACGGCTTTTTCGGCTCGTCGCTTTCGCCGAAGCCCGCCATATCGGTGGCTACCACTCTCATGTGAGGCGAAAGCATATCGACTATGTTTTTAAACAGCGTGATGTTACTGCCCCAGCCGTGGAGCAGAAGTATTACGCCTTTGCCGTTATCTTCGCCCTCGTCAATGTAGTTTATTCTTAAATCGTTTATATCTATAAACAAGGCTATCTTACCTTTCGGAATTATTTCAGACTTGGTTATCGGAAGAATTTTTCCACACACTCCACCATTGTCTATTATATTATTTTTACGCTGTGATGTCAAGAAAAATAACTGTAAAGTGACGCATACAGACAACAAGGTATGTGTCGCCGCCTTTTGCCGCCGCCTATAAAAATCCCGCCTTACCTTATACCGCTTACATTGTCAATTTCTATTTGCTGTCGATCAACTTTCCCATCAATTATACCCTCATTGTCCTATATGTCGCAAACACCCCGACATTGACCGTTTTATCAGTGAATTTTTTGTGCTATTATTCACTTGTAAGAAACAGAAAGGAGCATTTTATATGACAGAATGTGAGCAAAAAAGCAAAGCAAAAACATCTGTATATGACGTCCGCCTCGGAACGCCTGTCGGGAAACGCAAGGGCATAATGACCGTGCATATTGACGGCGGCAGGGTTTACGGCGTTCTTGATATACTTGGTCACAGCGAGAGCTTTGACGGCAGCATATCAAGGGGGGCGGCTGTATCATAACAGGTATCGTTAAAACGCTTATGCGCACGGTAAATTATATCGCTTCGGGTTTTATAAACGACAGCGAGCTGTCACTTACCGTCACAGACAGAGTTGCAGGTACAGCCTACAGCCTTGACGGCATATCAAGAAATGCAACAAACACGAAAGGAAGGAACGGATTTTGAGAAAGATATATAATCACATAGTGAACAATCCGATAAAGATAATCGTTATCTTTGTACTGCTTGCCGTTATCGGTGCGGTCTGCAAAAACTTTGTGGCAGTAAATTATGAAATGGCGGATTATCTGCCGTCGGACAGCAGCTCGACAATATCGCTTGATCTAATGAAAAGCGAATTTGACGGCGGTATCCCGAATGCAAGGGTAATGCTGAAAAATGTATCGGTAGCACAGGCGCTTGAATATAAGGATAAGCTGAAAAACACCGAGGGTGTTGAAAGCGTTATCCGGCTTGACGACAGCTTAAATATCTATGCTCC
>CAVJKI010000054.1:0-4218 GCA_963649995.1 Sodaliphilus sp. | reverse complement strand
CCGCCGGCAAGGACACTGTTGAGACCTACTACAAGGACAGCAACGCTCTTTTCACGGTAACGATCGATGAGGACGATGACATAGCAACTGTTCAGTGTATAAGAGAGCTTATAGGTGACGACAACGCAATGAGCGGCAATGCGGTATCTTCGGGTATTGCAAAGACAGGTACGGTAAACGAAATCAATCTTATATCGCTGTTTGCCGTGCTTGCGGTACTTATAATACTGATACTCACCACCTCGTCATTTGCCGAGCCGTTTATAGTTCTTATAGGACTTGGCGTTGCGATAATGATAAACAGCGGCTCAAATCTTATTTTCGGTGAGGTTTCATTCGTAACCAATGCCGCAGGAGCTATCTTACAGCTTGCCGTTTCGCTTGACTACTCGGTATTCCTGCTTCACAGATACGAGGAGTGCCTCAGGACAAATCCCGATAAGAAAGAGGCAATGGTTGACGCTCTCTGTCTTTCAACCTCGTCAATAGCGTCCAGCGGACTTACCACGGTAATAGGATTTGTAGCGCTGATATTCATGCGCTTCGGTATCGGCTCTGACCTCGGCATTGCGCTTGCAAAGGGCGTTGCAATAAGCCTTATCACCGTGTTCGTATTCATGCCGGCACTGATAATAAAAACTTATTCGCTGATAGAGAAAACTCATCACCGCAGCTTTATGCCGTCATTCAAGGGCTTCGGAAAGCTTGTAAGCAGGATCATGATACCTGTTACAGCTATATTCATTATAATTGCGATCCCGTCATATTTAGCACAGAACGCAAACTCATATTACTACGGCTCATCGCATATTTACGGAACGGATACTCAGGTAGGCGCAGACGCTCAGGAAATCGAAGATACTTTCGGCAAGAGCGATACATACGTTCTGGTTATACCGAACGGTGATCCGACAGCAGAGCAGAATCTGTCTGACGCACTGCATGAAATTCCGCAGGTGAAAACAATTCTTTCGTATGCCGATACAGTCGGCGAGGAAATACCCAAGGAATATCTTGATCCCGATACGCTGTCACAGCTTGTTTCCGATAAATACAACCGTATGGTGCTGACAGTAGAAACCGCTTATGAGGGCAGTGAAACCTTCAGTCTTGTAGAAACCATCAGAAATACGGCACAGCAGTATTATCCAGATGAATATTATCTTGCAGGCGAGGGCGTTTCCACATACGATCTTATGGACACGATAACACAGGATACAATAACCGTAAACCTTATCGCAATAATTGCCGTGTTCGTTGTACTCCTGCTGACAATGAAATCAATTTCTCTCCCCGTTATACTGGTATTTGCAATTGAAGCGGCTATATGGATAAACATCGGTATACCGTACTTTGCGGGAAATACGGTAATGTACATAGCTTACCTTATCATATCGTCAATACAGCTCGGCGCTACAGTCGATTACGCTATACTTTTCACGGATCGTTACCTTGAAAAGCGCAGAACTATGGATAAGAAATCTGCGGTTATAGAAACGATTTCGGCAGTAACGACCTCCATCATCACCTCAGGCAGTGTGCTTGCGATAGTAGGCTTCCTGCTCGGCGGAATTTCATCTCATGCAGTACTCTCACAGCTCGGCATATTTGTCGGCAGGGGCGCTCTGCTCTCAATGGCAAGCGTATTCCTCGTACTTCCGGGACTGCTTTACATATTCGACCCGATCATTGAAAAGACAACTATGAAGCTTAAATTCTTCAAAAACGGAAAGGAGAACAAATAACATGAAAACAGAAGCTAAAAACAGAAATATAAAGGCAATTTCAGGCATACTTACGGGTACAATGATACTCGGTGCGGCAACCACCGCTTATGACTGCAAGCGCCGAGAGCGACAGCAAAACGGCTTCCTCAAAGGAGGAGGTTATATACATAAATCTTGCCGCAGACGGTAAGGTGAACGATGTATATGCGCTGTAAATATCTTCGGCAAGGGCAGTGTTAAGGATTACGGCGATTATTCATCGGTTGAACTGCTCAACACCACCGACAGGATAGATTATAACGACAAGTGCGTTACCTTCACTTCGGATAAGGACAGAATTTATTACAAAGGTACAATGAACAGCAAGGAAATTCCGTGGAATATATCTGTTAAATATTTCATAGACGGAACCGAATATTCAGCCGAGGAGGTTGCAGGCAAGAGCGGAAAGCTTGAAATAAAGCTTTCGATCACCGAAAACAAGGAATATAAAGGAAATTATTTCGACAGCTATGCTTTACAGGCAAGTCTGACGCTTGATACAACAAAATGCGGCAATATTGCAACAACGGGTGCAACCGTAGCAAATGTAGGTAAAAACAAGCAGATTTCGTATACGGTTTTGCCGGGTAAGGGTCTTGATACCGCTGTTACAGCCGATGTAACCGACTTTGAAATGGACGCCGTATCCATAAACGCATTGCCCCTCAGCCTTGATATAGACATTGACGATTCCGAGCTTACAGCGGAGGTTGATAAGCTTATAGATGCGGCTGATAAGCTTGACGACGGAGCAGGAGAGCTTGCAGACGGAACAGGCGAGTTTTCCGACAAGGTAAACGGCGACCTTATCAAAGGCGCAGACGACCTTTCAGACGGAAGCGGAAAGCTGTATGACGGCATGACGGCGCTTGCAGACGGCAGTAATGCGCTTGCCGACGGAGTAAAACGGCTTGACAGCGGGGCAAAAGAACTCAGCAACGGTGCAAAGTCGCTCAGTGACGGCACAGCTCTTATACAAAACGGACTTGACGAGCTTAATTCAAAGTCCGATTCTCTGACAAGCGGCTCAGCACAAGTACTGGCGGCTCTTACACAGATTCAGGCAAGATTGTCGGCGGTGTCTGCCTCGGCAGATGAAATAGCAAAGCTTGTAGACGGCTCGGCTCAGATAAAGCAGGCCATAGCTTCACTTGACAGCGGTGTTTCCGAGCTTCAAAGCAACATAAGCTTTGCGGCTTACAAGGCTGTAATGGCTCAGAACGGACTTGATATTGACCTTTTACAAAGCTCAAACAAGGCAACGATAGAATCGCTCTCCGCTCAGATTCAGACGTTACAGCAGAATATAGCGGCTATGAAGCAGGCGGGTATGGATACGTCGGAGCTTGAGCAGACAGCCGCTCAGCTGTCGGGCATAGTACAGCTTCTGCAAGGAAATTCGGCGGCTATAAGCGGTACAGACGCATATCTTTCACAGCTTTATATTGCGGCAGGACAGCTCTCTGACGGCGTTAAACAGCTTAACAAGAGCTACGCAGAGCTTGACGCAGGTATCAATGAGCTTGCGGACAGGGTAGGCGATATGCTTACAAGTCTTGCCGAAATGAAGTCGGGTATTGAAACGTTCGTATCCGAGTACACAAAGCTCGGCAACGGAATCAACGAGTATACGGGCGCTGTGGCACAGATCACCGCGGCTACACAGAGGTTGTGAACGGCACAAGGACACTGCTTTCAGGCAGTAACACGCTTGCTGACGGCACGGCTGAGCTTGTAGGAAAAGCGGCAGAGTTCAACTCAGGCGTTGATGAAATATACACCGCAACAGGCACGCTGAATGACGGTGCAAGGTCGCTGAGCGATGAGGCAAACGAGCTTGGCAACGCCTGCTCAGAGCTTCACAGCGGCGCATTGAAGCTAAAGGACGGAACATCTGAGCTTCGCAGTAATACCGACGGCATGAATGACAAGATTTCAGACAAGATAGATGAAATGCTTGACAGCATAACAGGCGGAGATGAGGCAATCGTTTCTTTCACAAGCGATAAGAACACCGACATTTCCTCTGTTCAGTTCGTTATCAAAACAGAGGCGGTAGAGATTCCCGAAGCTCCCGAAGAAGAACCTGCGGCTGAGGAGGAGCTTAACCTGTGGCAGAAGGTTTTAAGACTGTTCGGATTGTATTGATCTGATACAGCTTGAATTGATACAAAAATAACCCCGATCTGTGTTCAGGTCGGGGTTTATACAGTATGAAATCCGCTGTTCAAGCTTTAATGAACAGCGGATTTTATAATACAGGATTTACTTTAAGCTGAGCGGATAACGCTTACTGATACATTATATCGTCTTTGTTGAATTTCTGCGTATAGCCGAAGTAGTATCCGAGGTGGGTTGCCGCAGGTATACCCGCATAGCACAGCATATAAATAAACGGTACGAATACAGCCATAGAATCAATCGTGTTTTCGGGAACTATCATAAGTGA
>CAVJKI010000053.1:0-10096 GCA_963649995.1 Sodaliphilus sp. | reverse complement strand
AATACCCGAAGCAATATAGGCTGTCAGCGTTTGCAGATTCAGCTCGGTCGTATAGGTGAGCGCACTGGAAAGATTCATAATGCCGCCGTACAATATAAACACCGAAAAGAGCGAATATAAGCAAACGGACAAGGTGGTACGTCTTTTTGAAAAAATAATCCCTGCAAAAAAGCCGAGAAGCCCCATTGCAAACATCTGCCACGGCGTCCACATTCCCTGTCCGAACAGCATATTTGATACAAGCATGGATACTGCTCCGACAAGGAAGCCTGCTTGTGCGCCGAATGCTGTTCCGCTGATGATAACTATGGCGGCGACAGGCTTGAACTGAGGGAACATGAAAAAAAGCTCTCTGCCTGCTACAGCCGCCGCACATAATACGGCAAGCACGGCAATGTCCTTGGAGGACGGCTTTTTCTTTTCAAAGCTGATGAAAAATGCCGCAAGACATTCAATAAGCACCGCAAGGGTTATCAGCAGGTGCTTTCTCATATTGTCGGGGATAAAAAGCGTGCCGAGAATGATCGTGATCGGTATCAGGAGCGCCGTTATTATTGCAGACACTATATCAGACGAGGTTATCGTCTTGACGGTTGCGGGAGGCTTTGCCATAGAGTTTTTCGGTGCCGCACCGAAAATAAGCATAATCATAGGTACGCACAGCACTGCATATTGAAGCCAGAAGGGCTCTGAGGGGATTTTAAGCGGAAGCAGGTCGGTGCTGATTACAAGGACCAGAGCAAAGCCTATACCTCCAAGCGCAAAGCAGAGCTTTCTGAACAAGGACAGCTTTTGGCGCTTTTTATGCTCTGTGCGGCTTATGCCGTCTGTGTTGCTTTTACCCGAAATATCGGAAAAGCGGTCTGGGTAAGAGGCATTGTTTTCTGCCTTGCCGCTTACGGAATATATAAGCCCGTCGGCTGTGTAAACATTTTTACAGATGTTGTTTGCTATTCTTGCGCTGTCCGTGGTGAAGAAATCGGACGAGGTGAAAAACTCTGACGGCGGCAGGCAGACGCTTATTTCACCGTCAAACAGCAGAGCGCACATATCTGCGGTTTCTGCGCAGAAATCCATATCATGGCTGACGATTACTATTGTTTTGCCGTCTTTTCGGAGCTGTTTTAAAAGGGCGGAAAACATCTGCTTATATACTGCGTCAGCGCCCTTTGTAGGCTCGTCGAGCAGAAGTATATCCGCACCGTAGGAAATCAGCTTTGCAAGCGCCGCTTTCTGCCGCTCGCCGCCGGATAAATCAAACGGGTGGCGCGGCAGAAGATGAGTGAGACCGAAAGCGTCGGCAATATGCTCTGCGTTTTCCGAAAGCTCGTCCTGTAATGTCTCCTTACTGAAAAGCAACGACGGGTCCTGCGGCAGGAAGCCGAGCTTACCGCCGTTTACATTTATCTTACCGCCGCTCGGCTTAAGCGTACCGCAGATAAGGCTCAGCAGGGTCGATTTGCCCGCTCCGTTAACGCCGATTATTGCGGTGATACTGCCTTGCTTTATATCAAGCGACAGATTTCTTATAACATCTCTGTTGCTGTCCTTGTAGCCGAACGAAAGGTTTTTTATTGTGATACTGCTTTTGCCTGCGGCAGTATGCCTAAGGACAGCGGGGGATTTGAGTTCATGTTCTTTTCCGTAGTTAACGTACCAGTCCTTTGAGGTCGGTACGTCAAGGAGCGGCAGAGCGTTGCTTACAGCCGCACTGGCTCTTACGCCGACAGGCATTTCCAAAAGCATAGGATGGGAATTTTCAGACAGATATTTTATGACAGCGGAGGTATCTCCGTCACAGCTTATATTGCCGCCGTCAAGAAGAACAGCTCTTTTGGCAACCGAGAGCAGTGAGGTCAGCTGATGCTCGGCGATTATCACGGTGGTGCCAAGCTCCCTGTTTATTCTTGTAAGCAGGGAAATGAACTGTGCCGAGGCTATCGGATCAAGCTGTGATAACGGCTCGTCAAGTAGCAGTACATCGGGCTTCATAGCCATTACCGACGCAAGATTTATCATCTGCTTTTGTCCGCCCGAAAGCTTGTCACAGTCACGGTAAAGCAAATCCTCTATGCCGAAAAACAGGGCTGTCTGCGAAACCCTTGATCTTATTTCGTTTTGCGCAAGCCCCATGCTTTCCGAACCGAATGCAAGCTCGTGCCATACCTTATCGCAGACTATCTGTTCATCGGGAAATTGAGAAACAAAGCCTGCAAAATGTCCGTGAAAATCAACATTTCCGACCTGCTTTCCTGCGTCAGGCGGAGCTTTCATTAAATTCAGCAAAGTGGATTTGCCGCTTCCCGAGCTGCCGCATAGTACAAGAAAATCACCTGTGTTTATTTTAAGTGATATATCGGTCAGTGCGTTCCTGTCCGAGCCGGGATAGGAATATGAAAGAGCGGATATATTATAAAGTTCCATTTCTATCCCTCCGTTTAAAATCAGAATAAAGCTGAGCGGCTAAGGGTGTAATGCAGAGTATAAGCCATGCCGTATCTGCCGCAATATCATAAGGCGTAAACGGCAGATAAAATTCGGGGTAGTAAAGATAAGCGGCTGAGCCGCTTGCAAAAAGAACGGTAACGGTCGTAAGGCATATAACGGTCACTGCTATGATCATAAAATCTGCGGGAGTAAAGCGGAAAATGCTGTAGGCAGTCCGCTTTGCCGTACCATAGCTGCGATATTTCATTGAGCGTGCAGTATATGCACTGTGTTCAAGCGTATCAGTTACCGTAACCGACAGAACATGAACGCCGCTTTTTATACGGCTTCGCAAGCTCCCGCCGTAAATATCGTTGCCGACAAAACGCTGTGCCGCCGCCGTTTGCTTTGCACGTCTTGCAAACATAGGTATGGCACGGAGCGTCATTGATAACAGCAGAGCAAGCGACGGAAGAAATTTTCCGAAAAGGTATACTGTTTTATCGCTCGTCATGCACTTGTTAAGTCCGATAAACCACATAACAAGAGCTATTGTCATTGCGCCTGTAAACAGCGAAAAAATCAGCGTTTCAAGCGTTATACTGTTGCCGCTCGGCAGCCTTACAAGCTCGGTAACGCCTTTGTTTGAAAACAGCAGATTTATAATTACCGCAAGGATCACCATGGGAAGCATTACAATTAACGTCTTTGCGGCGGTCTTTCTGTTCAGAATGAATGCGAAAACGGCAGAGCAAACAAGAGCCGCCGCCGAGTATACGGGGCTTTGCACTATTGCAGTTATCAGTATCACCGAGAGAAAATATATCGCTACGGTGAAAGGATTCATTCTGTCCATTGCTTCTCCTTATTTACAGGTCGTATCCAAGCTCACAGGTATAGCGGAACGCTATGCTGTCGTTGTTGACGGGCTTATATGATGAACAGCCGTAGTTCGGGAAAACCCCGTTCACACTGTACATCCAGCCTGAGCCTTGCCCGCAGTCAAATTCATAAAGGTTATTGATACCCTCGACATAGTATGAGCTGTAAAGCGGTGTAAAGCTTGCTTCCATCTGAATTTTATTTTCGTCGCAGATACGGCGGAGTATATCGTATACGCTTTCCCCGTTATCAAAGCCGACAGTGCCGCTGTATATTATGCCGTTGTTTGGAACGTACTTTTCAAGACCCTTTGTCAGGTTATCCTTATTGCTGAGTATGGTTTTGCACTCGATTACAAATGTGCAGGTGCTGTCGTATTTTTTGACAGGCTTGTTGTCCGGCTTGGGAGTTGTTGCTCCTGCCGTTGATTTTGTCGTGGTTGAAGCGGCTTTGGTTGTAGTTGTTATCGGAGCGGGGGTTGAAGCTGAGGTTTGCTTTGTCGATGTAGCAGCGGCAACGGTCTGAACTGTCGTTGCGTTTGTTACGGCAGGCTTTTCGCTGTTATAGGTCGTCTGCGTTGCGGTTGTCGGCACAGTTGTTGTTATACGGGTCGTCTGAGTGACTGTGCTTGTTGTTTGTACGACTGATGCTGTAATATCGCTTACAGCGTCGGTGACTGCGGAGGTTTCGGGCAAAGCAGACGGTATACTGCTTTCGGCAGTGTTTTTTCCTGCCGCAGAAGAAACTATCGCAATTATAACAACGGCAATAAGCGCAATGCCTAGTCCGAGAATGTATTTATATTTATCAAAAAATTTTTTCATTTGTTCTCCGATTATAAATTATAAAAGCATTAATGTAAAAACTGTTCCGCACCTATTTTATCACAAAAACAGGTACGGAACAAGCTGTTTACATAATAGTTTTACTTATTTACGCTTTTTCTTTGAAATAAGCATAACTGCGCCTGATATTAAGACCGCCATACCGCCTGTTACAAGCACGCCCGAATCGGGGTTGGGGTCGTTCTTATCGTCGGGCTTGCCTGAGCAATCGCCGGGCTTTATAGGATCATCGGGGTTTACAGGCTTATCAGGGTCTGACGGATTTGCAGGCTCTGCCTTTGCCGACATTTCATAAAGCGACGAGCCGTCCTTTGAAAGTTCGTAAGCTGTGAGAGCGAGAGCCGTCTGCTCGGTAGCCATATAGTTTACCTCGCCGCCGAGTGTGTGGCTGTAGCCGTCGCCTGCGGAGTAGCTTTCAAGTGCGTCAATGAGAGTAATTCCGTCAACTATGAATCTTGAATCGGTAAGAGGATCGAATCCGAGAGCCGCAAGTGCAATGATAACCTGTGAGGTGCTTTCACTGCCGTTTGCATATCTTGCATTTTCATCGAGCGATTCTGACAGGAATTCAAGACCGCTGTCTATAGCCGCATTTACCTTCTCGTCTGCCGCATAAGGTGCAAGTGCCTGTAAAGCCATGGCGGTAAGGTCAACGTCTGCTGTGTCGCCTGCGAGCGCCCAGCCCTTACCTGTCATGTTGTCAAGAATATAAGCGATAAGCTCATCATGAATCTTGGCGTTGTAATCTGTTGTGTCAAATGCGATAAGTGCGAATATAGCCGCATTTATGCCCTGTGAGCTTACATAATCCATGTCGTCAAGACCGCTGAGCAGGTTATAGCCTGCAACATCTGCGGAGTTCTTTCCGAGAGCTGACAGAGCGATTATAACTCTTGCATTTTCGGTCGACTTTCTGTCTGAAAGTCTGTCTGAGCCGTTAGCCTTTACTGCGTCGCAAAGCTCGGTGTAGTATTTAGCCGCCTTGTCTGCCGAAAGCTTGCCTGCTCTTGCAAGAGCGATTATCGACCATTCGCCGCCGATCGACTGAACGGGATAAATTTCATTGTCTGCAAGAGTGCCGAGAACGGTGTTGTAGTGTTCTTCACTCTTTGCGCCTGCCTGCTTGAGCTTGTCGATTTCAGCGAATCTTTCGATTGCCTTGTCGAGGGTTTCTGCATTTGTAACCTTGTCTGTCAGACGTTCGGGAACTGCTGAATATGCTGTCTTTGCATTGTCTACGGCGTCCTTGCTGTCTGCCGTAACTCTGCCGATTTCATCAATTGCCTTGATTGCCTTGCTTACTACGTCGTCCTCTGCCTCAGCGAGAGTGTTTTCTGCCTCTGCCAGTACTTCATAGTTTTCTACAAGCGTCTTTGCGTTGTCGCTGAGCTTATCATAAGCCTCTCTTGCCGCTGTAATGTCATCGTAGCTGTCAAGAGTTACATCGCCTATAGCGTCAATAAGCGCTTCAACCTGCTCAGCCGCTGTTACATCATCGGGAATGAGCTTTAAGTAAGCGTATACGGGCTGTTTTTCACCGTTCTGAACGATTATTCTTACAGTCTTTACTTCCGACTGATCAAGTGTGATCTCAGCCGCCGTATCGGAAGCTACACGCTGATTGTTAACGTAAATGTTATCATCAGTCGCACCTGAAACTGAAATGCTTACGCTTTCTTCGATACCTGTGCTGATCTCGTAAACGCCGTTATCGTCGGGAGCGATTTCCTTTATTGTCTTGCCGTTGTTATCTGTGACAACTATTTTTGCGGGGAGTGCCGTTGTGCCGACTTCTTCCTCGTTTGCGGTAGTTCTTACAACATAAGAAACCTCTGTTGATTTCTCGTTGAATGCGCCTGCCCAGATATTGCTTGCTGTCTGGATCTTTACATAGTGAACGCCGTTTTCAAATGTAACGGGGTTGCCGTCTTCATCTACCGCCCACTTAAGGTCAAAACCGTTTGATTCGGCATTTTCGCTGTATGCATTTACATTTGCACCGATAGTGCCGTTTCTGAAGTAGTCTACATAGCCGAACTTTGTAGCGCCTGCAAAAGAAGCTGTAGTGCTGTCACCCTGAATTGTACCCTGAATACTGGGGATAACAACGCCTCTCAGTGTGATCGTGTCGCCCTTTGCAAGGTCGTTCATATAATAAACGCTGGGTGAAACCCATCTGCCTGTCATTTTCTTGCCGTCATTGGAGTTACCCTGATTGTCTGTCCAGCTTGTTTTTCCGTCAGCTGTCTTTTTGTATGTTACTTCGTAATCAGTGATCGTTGTATCTTCAAAATGCTCACTGCCTGCGAGAGCATACCATGTTTTGCCGTCCTCGGAAACATAAACCTGCCCGCTTTCAGCCGCACTTCCGCCGCTTGCAAAGCTGTTGCCGTAAGCGTAGAAGTCAAGACCGTAGGGGTTTGAGGGATCATCGGTAATGGGGTTGTCATAGTAATATGTGATATAACCGCCGAAGTTGCCGATAGATTTCAATGTACCCGCAAGTGTGGATTCAGGTCCTACACCGAAGGAAACGTTGGTGTACTGGCTGTTGATGCAAAGGTAGTCAACTACCTTGTCGGGTACTGCGTATTTGCTTCTCTTTGTAGCCTTTATTGTGTAGCTTTCGGAAAGAGTGCCGTCCGATACGGTAATCGTAGTGTTGCCGCTCTTTGTAGCAAGGCTGTAATAGCCGTTTTCATCTGCCGTTGCCTCATCTTTACCTATTGTAACGGTGCAGCCGTCAGCCACCTTGAAATACACTGTGGGATATTCCGCATCGTTTGCGATAACTATATTGTAGCTGAGCAGCGAAGGATCAAAAGCGGGATATAAATCGCCGTAATCGCTCTTAAGCTCTGTAAGACGAACATTCTTTACCGAAACGTCAGCCTTAACAAGCTTTACAGTATAGCTTACTACCTTGTCGGCATCATCAAACTTGCTTACAAGATAGTCGCCGTCCGAAACCATATCTATTGATACGGTAACAGTACCGTCCTTGCCGAATGAGTAAGCGGGAGTTGTATCGCCGCTCTTAAATTCTGTGTATTCGCCGTCAGTCTTTGTTCTTATGTGAACATTGGCTGTCTTGCCCTTGAGAGTAAGAGCAACGCTGTCTGTATTACCTAAAACGTAAGCTGTATAGCTGTGACAGCTTGCGTTTGTGCCTGTTGTGGTCGTAGCATTGCCGTCTTCATCGTTTCTGAAAACAGTACCCTCGGCATAGCCGTTGTACTTTGTGGCGTACAGCTCTCTGCCTGTGGGAACAAGAGTGATACCGCTTGTGCTTGCGATTTCTGCCGTGTAGTCATAAGGGCGTGTTACGTTGAATACATACTGCGTCTTTATGTTTTCGTCATCAATGTAGCAAAGCTCCAGTATCAGCTTGTTTGTGCCGAAAGGAATGTTTGTTATGCTTGTAAATGAGCCGGATTTAAATTCTTTTCTCTGTGCATCGCCGTTTGAATCGGTGTAAACGGCATAACCCTTCAATAAATCACTGTTGAACTTTGTGTTGCTTGAAAGTGAGATCGAAGATGTGCTGTATGTTTTTATCTTCAGGTCATATTCAAGCTTTTCGGGATCGAAATCATCATTGCTCCAGCCGTCAAGTGAATAAGTCGAGAATGCAAGGCTTTCAAAGCGGGCGGCAGGTCTTGTACCCTCTTTTATCGTTACCTTGTATGTGCCGGCAGTAGTACCCTCGCCTACCGTAACAGTTATCACATCGCCGTCTTTTATCTCTGTGGGCTTTGTAAGGCTGAGAGTCTTATCGCCGATCTTGCTTACTGTCTTGAAATTCTTGTTCAGCGCTGTGGGACGGAAATTGATGCTCTTTGTGCCGAAGGGAACAGTCAGAGTATATTCATAAGTCTTTGCACTGAATTCGGGAGAGAGCGTGCCGTAATCGCTGTTTAGTGCTTTAAGCGATGTGTCTGTTCCGCTCCAGTCATTACCGAGGTCAAAGCCCCAGTTCAAAGTATACTGCATACGGATCTCATCGCCATCGGCAAGCTTGCCGTTAGCTACCGTATAAGCAGTAAAGCCCTCATTTGTAAACCAATCGTTGAGCGTACCCATCCAGCCGCTCATAACGCCGCCGTCAAAAGCCGCAAGGCCCGCAATTTCGCTTATGTAGCCTGCGTCTGCTCCGGTCTGCGTAAAGCCGGAGCTTTCGATAGCGTCCTTTATGCAGGTCATCGCATTTGAATTCTTATCAAGCGATACCCACTTGTCGACCTTGGTGCCTATCCATGCAGGAGCGTCACCGCCGTCAACTGCTTCGGTAAACGTTGTGTTTTCTACAATAACACGGACGCTTCCGAGATCATCGTCGGCAAATACCGTAAAGCTTACCTGCGGTACTGACAGTAACGCAAGCGCAAGAGCTAACAGTAAAGCCGTCGCCTTTGAAGTGAACTTCTTCACAGTCGTCATAGTTTTACCTTCCTTTATTCTTTTTTTGCCGTAAGGCTTAACCGTCTAATCTGCGTTTTGCCGCTTTTCTTCTTTGTCTGGAGCGTTCACGCTTTGTACGGCTTTTCTCCTTTGCGGAAACTGCGGGCGGCGCTTTCAGCCCTGCGGCTTCAAGCGCCCTTGTCCACGGTCCTAATTTCTGCTTGATAAAGCAGACCTCATCGGGAGAAAAGTCGGAGCGTTTTGGCAGGCAGCCGAGCTGTTCATGCTTTTCTTTCAGCATGGTTACAGCCTTATCGTATTTTTCATCTGCCAAAAATGCCACCTCCTTTGATCAAAGACGGAAAACGGCAATAAAAAATGCCTTCACCCAAAAGTGAAAGCACAACTGATCTTTTTGCACAGCAAACATAAACCATACTGATATGCTCAAAAAGCATAAGGGTACAGCCTTAGCTGAAGATCGGCTGTACTTCTTCCTCGTCCAAGAGACAATGCCGAAAAATACGGGGGTATTCTGACTTGTGAGCATAGGCTCAGATACAGTAATGACGGTTGCTTCGGATTCTCACCGAATTCCCTATTACCTACCGGGCTGAATAGCCTTTCGTACCGTATTTTCGATATTCGGTTAAGGTAAAGTATAGCATAAAGAAACGGAAAATGCAAGAGCGGGAAAGAGCAGTTGTGTAAAAATGTGAAAATTCAGTTGAATAGTAAATCGTGTTGTATGATAAGAAACGCTCCGCAGGGGTTAAACTGCGGAGCATAACTTATCATTTCTTATAGCTTTTCATGCTGACATACTGTTCTTTATTGTCCTGCGATGAAACTTTTACATACAAATCATCATTTGTTTCATTATAGTAAACCTCTTTATCAAGCAGTTCCTGTGAATTGGAGGTCAGAGAGGTCTGAGGAATATGTGCGCTGTCATACGATGAAATTTTTCCTATAAGCTTATAATCCTTAAGGTCGGGATTATCCTGAACATCTGCACTGCTGTCTGCGTAAAGTCCTGTATCAAGCTTTACGAATTTGTTCGGTAGACCCGCTTTTATAAACAGATGATATTTACTGCCTTTTTCACCTAAAAAATCAGAAGCGTATAAGTATATTGAATAGTCATTGTCGGCTTCTGCCCATACAGTGCTTTTATCATTGATATGATAGCTGAATTCTGTTTTGTTTTTTTCCTTATCGATCTGTTCATAGCCGGTCGGCAGTTCTGATAACGGCGTAAATTCATTTGATTCGCCGCTGTAGACATATTTCTGCTCATTGATCGTGACGGTCGGAGTACCCATGTTTGCGTCGGCGTTACCGCAGCCTGTCGCAGAAAGTGATGTTATTACCGCTATTGCCAAAGCTAAACATTTTGTGAAAATACCTGAATTGTGTTTTTTGAATAACATAGTACGCACCTCTTTTTATAATTTTTTGCAAATTTATTCGATTTTGTTAAATAAATTTGCTGAATTTATTATATCACTGTTTTAAGATAATGTCAATGTTAGACTATC
>CAVJKI010000052.1:6448-10171 GCA_963649995.1 Sodaliphilus sp. | reverse complement strand
GGAATGTGGAGCAGCAGAAGGGTCTGCCGCATATACCGAGTCCTCCGAGCATTTTTGCCTCGTCACGCACGCCTATCTGACGAAGCTCGATTCTTGTACGGTAAACAGATGCCAGATCCTTTACAAGCTCTCTGAAATCAACTCTGTTTTCCGCCGTGAAATAGAAAAGTATCTTGCTTCCGTCAAAGGTGCAGTCAATATCAATAGGCTTCATGTCAAGCTTATGCTCGGCAATCTTCTGAGCGAACACCTTCATTATTTCCTGTTCTTTTTCACGGTTTTTCTTCTGTGTTTCAAGATCCTTTTCGGTAGCAATGCGGATTATGCTTTTCAGTGGCTGTACAACCTTGCCGTCCTCAACCTCACGGTTTGCAATGACGACCTCGCCGCATTCGACGCCCCTTGCGGTTTCCACGATAACATGATTACCGCACGCCAGTGTTTTTCCGTTCGGAGAGAAGTAATATATCTTTCCGACGTCCTTGAACCTGACTCCTATAATTTCAGTCATTTATATTCCTTTCTTATTGCAATACAGCAAACAGCTCAGCAGGAATATAAGCCTGCATAAGCTTTACATTTATATTTGTTCCGTCAAGAAGCATAAACTGCGACAGCACCTCGTAAAGCGCATACAGTCTTGCTTTTGTGAGCTTTAAAAGCGGTTGTGCCTGCGATGTGTTACTGCCCGTTTCGAGCGTTCTCAGTGCGTCTGTGACGTGTTCGTAAAGTATAGTGACGACCGCCGACAGTTCTTCTCTTGTCGTGCAGGCGGTAAGTGCCGCCGCCGCTGAGTATTCGTCCCTTTGCGATAAAGCCGCCGTTATTTTATCAGCCGTATCATATAGCTTTATCCGTTTTTCATCGGATATTATACCGAGTATCTTGCCGGGATTCGTGCCGTACAGTCCGACCGACCGCTTTGCCGTGTCGCTGTCACAGCCGTTGTATTCAAGGCACGATATACATTCTTCCGCGGTCATATCCGACACCGCAATACCGACAAGCCTTGACATTATTGTTTCAAGTATCGCCGATGTGTTTGAGCAGGTGAAGATATAGCGGTTGTGCCTTGACGGTTCTTCGATCGCCTTGAGCAGAACGTTCTGCTGCTCCTCCGTCATCTCCTCGCAGTCCTCGTATATGAAAACACGGGTGTCGCCGTCGTTCGGCAGAGTTGAGGCAAAACGCACATTGTCACGGACGTTGTCCTTGGTGTACTTTTCGCCCTTTGCGTATATCACGTCGGCGTGTTCGCCCGATATAATGTTCCTGCAATTACGGCATTTACAGCACGGCATACCGTTTTCGGGAGAATCGCAAAGGTATAGCATAGCGCACCATTTTGCGAGAGTACGCTTGCCCAGTCCCTTTTCCCCCGTGAATATTATTCCGTGCGGAAGTCTGTCGCTTTCTGCCATTTCCGACAAAAGCGCCGTTTCACGTTGCTTGCCGAACAGAATCATGCTATCCTTATCGCTCGGCATCAGACCTTCTCAAATCTCTCTATGTTAGTTACAAAGATAGTCGCACCGCCGACAAACACCTCAACGGGGAAGCTTGTATAACTGCCGACGCCGTAAGATGCGGCAGAGGGTACGAACTGTTTTCTCTTATGTGAATGATCCTTTATTATAGCTATTATCTCATCTATCTTGTCGTCCTCTGAGCAGATGAGGAATGTCGTATTTCCCGACATTAAAAATCCGCCTGTAGATGCAAGCTTGGTAGCCTGAAATCCTGCCTGTGTGAGTGAGGAGGATACTGAATGAGCATCATCATTATTAACGATTGCATATATAAGTTTCATAAAGATTACCGTCCTTTCTGTATCGGGCTATTAATTCTCAGAATAATTATAGCACATTTTCGGCGTAAAGTAAAGGCAATACCGCACAATCTTTATGCAGTATTGCCAAAAGAAAATTCATTCACGTTTATACCACGGTTTTACGGCGTTTTGCAACAGTTCTGCAACAAATCACACGACTATGGATATGTCGGTCACGCCCTTGTCACGGAGTGTTCTCGCCACGTCTATGGTAATGGTCTCGCCCGGCATTATAAGCGGTATTCCGGGAGGGCAGGGAGCAGTAGCGCAGGCGCATATCTTTCCGACCGCCATCATGACAGGAAGCTTGACCTTTCCCGAAAAATACGCCTTGGCAGGAGAGCAGGCGGCCTGCGTCCTGATATGTATCGGCGGCTGGGGAATACTCCTGACAAATATCGAGCGGGGAGTATTTGCGGTCAGTACCGTCTTTATCGTTTCAATGTCAACGTCACTCGTAGAGCCGCCGAACAGCAGCACGCAACGGTATTCGTCCGCATATTCGCACTCAATGCCGAATTCTCTCAGCATCTGAGCCATTGCAAATCCCGTCGAATGGATCGCCGCACAGTCAAAGGTTATCCTCATGTAATCGCTTTGTGACAGTACATAGCCCATGTCGGCACAGTGCCGCTTCAGCGCAGTTACTTTATTGCATATATCCGCTAAATAAAACGGTTTATCAGCTATGGTCTTATTGAATCTGTCAAGACTGTCAAGTATAAGATAGCTCGGACTGGAGGTGCCTATCAGCGCCATGGCGTCCTTTGCGATCGAGCAGTATTTTTCGTTCGCTATATGAAGATAAGCTCCGCCTGTCAGCACGGGTAAGGTCTTGTGGGCGCTGTCTGCGCACATATCCGCACCGAGCGTCATCGGGTGCAGATCGACAGGAGCAAATTTCAGATATGCTCCGTGCGCGTTGTCAACCAGTAAAGGTATACCATGTGAATGGCATGCCTCTGCTATTGAAGAAATATCGCTCATTCCCCCGTAATAATCTATCGAATTTATAAATACCGCAAGCGTTCTCGAATTGATTTTTGCCTCTATACTTTCAGGTGTTACGGCGGCGCTCAGATATTCCTCGGGATATATCCATGACGGAGTAAGTCCGAGCAGGACGCAGGAATTGATAAAGCTCCTGTGCGAATATCTTCCGGCTATAACATGATCCTTGCCGTTGCCTCTGAGCTTTGCAAGCGTAAGCATGGTCTGTATGGCGAGCGTGCTTCCTGAGCAGGAATAAAGCGTTTTCTTACTGCCGAAAAGTCCGGAGGCATTACGTTCGCTTTTTGCAATTATACCGTTTCCGCCGTTTGTGTCGGTGTCATAAAGGCTGTCCGCTCCCTCTATTTCCGTAATATCAAAAGGGTTTTCAGTTCCTTTATGTCCGGGCATATAACAGCGCAATGTGTGCTTTTCACTGTTCCTCACAAGAAAGTCGTGAACAGGAGTTTTCATTTCTTCGGTTAAATTTGAAATATCCATCAGGTGTCATTCCTTATCATTTTGTTAATTGCCTTGTTCCTGTAAACAAGGTCGTTTCTTTCGGTAAAGCCGAGCCTTTCCCGGAATTTATTTCCGTCCTCGTTACGCTCAAAAACCGCAAGAGCAACCTTGTTTATTCCTATGCTTTTCATAGCGTCCATAACGCTTTTGACAAGTGCGGTCGCTATTCCCTGCCTGCGGTACAACGGATTTACCGCCGTGTGATAAATATAGCCTCTGCGCCCGTCCGAGCCTGCCATAATAACTCCGACAACCTTTTCATCCTGTAAAGCCACAAAGCAGGTATCGGGGTTCCTTTGCAGAAATTTATTTATGCCCTGTTCGCTGTCGTCAAGATTGTTCAGTCCCATTCCCTTGCATGAAAGCCACAGCTCATAAAC
>CAVJKI010000052.1:0-6438 GCA_963649995.1 Sodaliphilus sp. | reverse complement strand
ATAAACATCGGAGTAATGTTCTGCCGTCATTTTTGTTATTTTCATGTTTCATTTCCCCTTTGGTTTTTATTTTATCATAAATCTCCGTGATTTTCAATTTTTTTTGTAATAAAAAAATCAAAAAAGGTTGAATTATTCTCCGATTTTCATTATAATTATAATCAGTATAAAAATCGTAATACGAAAAATAAATCGTGTAAAATTTGATAAACCTCTACAGGTTTACGCAGTAACCGAAAGGAAGTATATAAAATGCCCGCACCTAAAAGAAGAGGCAGACCGAGAAAAGAAGAATCCGCTGTTAAAAAGCAGACGGGAAACAGTACTGCCGCAAAAAAGACTACAGCTAAAAAGCCTGCGGCGAAAAAATCGCAGTCTGCGGTAAAAAAGACGCTCAAAGCGCAGGGAGATACAGTATTTGCCCTTGACATAGGTACAAGGACGGTTGTCGGAGTGCTTGGCTTTATGGACGGCGAAACGTTCCGTGTCACCGATACCGAGAGCGTTCCGCATTTAAAGCGTGCAATGATAGACGGACAGGTTGAGGATATTGAGCAGGTCGCAAAGGTAGCACGCACGGTCAAGGAAACGCTTGAACAGCGTAACGATATAAAGCTTACCGAGGTTTCGGTAGCCGCCGCAGGACGTGCGCTCAAAACCTACCGTGTGTCCATGGACTTTGACGTTTCGGACAAAAATACCATTACTGCTGACATGGTGCGCACCATGGAGTATGAAACGATACAAAAGGCACAGAGCGGAATTGACGAGAAATACCGTGACGAGGACGCTGTGTTCTATTGTGTGGGTCACTCGGTAGTGCATTATTACCTTGACGATTATGTTATGGTAAACCTTGAAGGACACAAGGGCGACAAGGTAACGATAGAGCTTATCGGCGCATTTTTACCTGAAATCGTTGTCGAGGGCTTATATGCCGTAACCGACAAGATAGGACTTAAGGTAAAGAGCATGACGCTTGAACCTATCGCCGCTATGAATGTGATTATCCCGCCCGAAATACGCCTTATCAACATCGCTCTTGTGGATATAGGCGCAGGCACGTCGGATATTGCCGTTGCCCGTGACGGAGCTATTGTGGCGTATGCCATGGCGACAGTCGCAGGCGATGAAATAAGCGAGGATATTGTAAGAAAATTCTTTGTCGATTTCAATATGGCTGAAAGCATGAAGATACAGGCAAGCGGCGACACGGACAGCATTACATACCGTGATATTTTCGGCAGGGAGCAGACTGTGTCAAAGGCGGATTTCTTTGAAAAATGCAGTCCGTCCGTTGACAGCCTTGCCGATGTTATAAGCCAGACCGTGTGTGACGCAAACGGTCAAAGTCCTGCCGCAATGTTCCTTATCGGCGGCGGAAGTATGGCAAACGGCCTTACAGACGCACTTGCGGAAAAGCTCGGAATCGACCCCGGCAGAGTAGCGGTCGGCGGTCAGGAGTTTCTTAAGAATGTAGATGTCGGAGAAAGAAAGCTCGGACCTGAATATGTAACGCCTGTCGGAATTGCGGTCACAGCCTGCACAAATATGGCATACGACTTTTCAACAGTAACGCTCAACGGCGAACAGGTAAGAGTATTTGATACAAAGTCGCTCAGCGTGTTTGAGCTGCTCGGCTCTGCAGGCTTCAAGACCTCGCAGATAATGGGACACAGCGGCGCAGGACTTAAATTCACTCTGAACGGCGAAACAAAGATACTCAAGGGTACGGCGTTTACTCCCGCCGTCATAACAGTAAACGGCAAGCCTGCGGCGCTTACAACGAAGATAAAGCAGGGCGACGATATTACCCTTGTTCCTGCGGTAAACGGTGAAAACGCACACGCATTTATCCGTGACTATGCGAACGATATTTCTAAGGCGAACGTTATCTTCTGCGGCGAAAATGCAATTGCGGGTAAGCGTGCCTATGCAAACGGAAAAGAAGTCGGTAAAGACTATGAGATACAGCCGCTTGACAATATCGAGATACATGACGCAAGGTCGCTCGGAGCATTCCTTATGCAGTACGGCGGCGACACCGAAACAGCGCAGGTATATGTAAACGGCAAGATAAAGCCCGAAAGCTATGTTCTGCACGACGGCGACATTCTCGGTTTTGATAAGGGTATATCTGCTGTCGAACAGTCCGGGGCTGCCGCACAGCACGTTGCTGCCGCACAGCACGTTGCTGCCGCACAGCACGTTGCTGTCGAACAGCACGGAACGGCTGTATCATCGCAGCAGCAGGTACAGGAAAACACGGCTGATGATGCAGAAGAACAGGGTAATTTCGTATCGATAATATTCAATGGCGTTCCGACCGATCTTCCCGAAAAGGAAAGTAAAACTCCCTATATGCTTATCGACCTGTTTGAAAAAGCAAATATAGATATTGAAAATCCCACACGCAGACTTGTTCTTTCGGCAAACGGAAGCAGTGCAAAATTCACCGATAAGATACAGTCGGGCGATATTGTTGTTATTAAGCAGGAGGACTGACTTGCAGATTAAAAAAACGGCGGCTTTGACAATAATGACGGCGGTAATTCTCACAGGCTGTGCCGAAATTGATTATTCCGATATATCGGCATCGCAAAGCAGTGAAACGACCGTTTCGCAGGATACATCAGTACCGAATGCCAATATCATAACCGAAAGCAAAACAACGGAATACAAGGTAAATAAAGCAACGTTCAGTTATTCGCTTGAAGTCGAAAAAATAAAGGATACCAAGCTTATTTCCGACAGCAAAAAATACAGCGGCGACGGCTATATAACCTTAGGCTCGTATAATTCCGTGTCGTTTGATATTGAAGTACCGTCAACACAGTTTTACGATATTGCGTTATCCGCTCTTTCCGAGGACGGAGGAAGCATTACGCTGATCGTTGACGGCGATAAGCAGATAAACAGCGAAAACGGCGACTATAAGCGCATGAACGGCGAGCTTTACGGTGCGTATAACATCGTCCAGGGCGATACGTTTGAATCCCGTTCGCTTTGCCCCGTCTATCTCACGCAGGGCAGTCACAAAATAACGCTCCAGACGGTAAAAAACAGTGTTTCCCTTGACAAAATAACCGTAAAGAACACCGAAAGAGCAAGCGACAAGCGTTACTCCGATGCGGGTACATGGATTTCGGGCAAGGATGTAAACACAGAGCGGATAGAGCTTATGGATTATCTTAAGAGCATTTACGGAAAGAAAACTCTTACCGCCCAGACCGTAACCCCGAACACGAACACGGAGATAGACGCTATCGTAAAAAACACAGGACGTTTTCCTGCCGTAAGGTCAAGTGACTTACGATACTACACCGCAGCAGGAGCGAAGCTTGTAAAAAATAATACCGACATTCAGCTGGCACAGACGTGGGCAAAGAACGGCGGTATTGTATCTTATACATGGTACTGGTATGCACCTATCGGAAAAACGACCTTTTATCGCAGTGAAAGCAGCTTTGATGTAAGTGCGGCGATAAGCGATTATGAGGATCTTGCGGTGATGAACGAAGAATCGCTGTCACTGCTTCTTGAAGATGAAACGATTTCCGAGGAGTGCTATGCGATCCTTTCTGACATGGACGCAATAGCAAAACAGCTTGCCGTGCTTAAGGACAGCGGCGTTTCGGTGTTGTTCAGACCGCTCCCCACGGACAGCGCAGGCTGGTACTGGTGGGAAAAGGACAGCAAAACGTACAAGTGGCTGTGGCAGACGATGCACAGACGCTTTGACGAGCTTTACGGACTGTCAAACCTGTTGTGGGTATATACCGCTGACATTGACCCTCGGCTGTTCCCCGGTGATGATTATGTAGATATAATCGGCTGTGACATATACGACAATACGGATACAGCCCATCTTGCGGCTATGTATGCTACGGATTCGTTATCGCTCAATAAGCGTATGCTTGCGCTTACGGAATGTGCCGTAGCTCCCGACCCTGATATTATGGTAAGAGATAATGCTATGTGGCTGTGGACTGCTATGTGGAACGGTAAATATCTTATCAATGAAAGCGGCGAGCTTACAGGCAACTACATTTCGGTAGACGAGCTGAAAAAAATCTATAACCATGAGGTTACTATAACACGCGATGAAATAACGCTTCAAAGCGAATAGCCGAAAATACGCCTATTGTATTTTGGGGGCTGTAAATACGACGAAGCATTCGTTCTCCGCACTGACCGTTCCGTGCGGATTATCGCTGTATTCTATTCTGTAATCTATATCATGCTCCCTTAACATATCAAAAAGCGGAGCATACAGCTCAAGATGCCGCCCGCAATTTTCGGCTTTGAGCCACACGGACGTGCTTTCACCGTGCGTCGGAGGCTGACAGAGCGCTTCAAGCACGGGCATCATACGCTTTAATATCTTCTGCTCACGGTTTGTGAGGATACGTCTATGTGAAATTGTATTCATAAAGGCGACTATATCATATTCCCTGCCGTTATGCGGTACGAACACACGGATATATCTTGCATAAGGCTTGCCGCCTATACGGCGGTCATACAGCATATCGGGGCGTTTTCTGCGTGTTACTTCAACGGCGGCTTCCTCCTGCCATTTTGAAACGGCGTCATGCGCACCAGTGAGTAAAACTTCGGGTACAGTCCTGCCGTGCCATATTTCGGGACGGGTATACTGCGGGTGTTCAAGCAGACCGTTGTAATGGCTTTCTATACTGTAAGCGTCGCTGTTCGGGAGTACTCCGTCCTGTAATCTTGCTATAGCGTCAGTCAGAATAAGCGCAGACAGCTCTCCGCCTGTAAGCACATAGTCGCCTACAGAAATTTCTTCTGCGTTCAGCTCGTCCAGTACACGCTGATCGACACCTTCGTAATGTCCGCAGAGAATTATCAGGCTTTCCTCTGCGGCAAGCTCCTTTACGATACCCTGCGTCAGCACTCTGCCCTGCGGCGACATATAGATTATGCGTGGTGAGGAGTTGCTCTTCTGCTTTATTGCGGTTATGCAGTCGTAAATAGGCTGAGCCTGCATGACCATGCCCGTGCCTCCACCGTAAGGCTTGTCATCGACACGGTTGTGCTTGTTGCCTGCAAAGTCACGGATATTGTGACAGTGTATGTCAATATATCCTGCTTTTATTCCTCTGCCGACTATGCTTTCCGATAAAACAGAGCGGCACATATCGGGGAAAAGAGTAGCTATATCTATCCTTATCATTTTGCTCTCCGTTAATTTATTCTTCGTCAAACAGACCCTCAAGAGGTCTTATTAAAAGATAACCGCCGTCTATGTTCTTTTCAAGCAGTACTTCAGGAATGGCAGGGAACATAAGCTCCTTGCCGTCAGGCGTTTTAAGCTCATAGACATCTGCCGCACCGTGCTGATAAATATCTGTCACCTTGCCGTATACCTTGCCCGTGTCTGCGTCACGGACTTCAAGCCCGATAAGGTCCTGAATGAAGTTTACTCCTTCGGGAAGCTCCACATCGTCACGATCCATGTAAAGCATTTTTCCTACTATCGTCTTAGCCTCGTCAACATTGTCGACACCGCCGAGTTTAAGTACGGTGAGGGTTTTGTGCGGGCGAGCCTTTTCAACCTCAAGCTCCTTCTTGTCCTTGCCTAAAAACAGCCTGTCAAAGCTGCATATAACATCGGCGCTGTCGCAGTAATACTGCACTCTGACTTCGCCGCCCAGCCCCTGGGTCGCTACGATTTTTCCTATTTCAAGATACTTTTTTCTCATGTTATTTTATCCTCATTTCTCCGTTATATCAAGTATATCCGAGGGGCTGTGCGCAATGTACCTTGCTCCGTTGTCTGTAAGCTCCTGCTTTGTGCGGAAGCCCCACAGCGCCCCGCACGGGGTAAAGCCTGCGTTTACGGCTGTCTGCATATCAACTCCGCTGTCGCCTATGTAAAGCACCTCGGACGGCTTTACGCCGAGCTTTTCGGCTACATCAAGCGCACCGTCGGGACAGGGCTTCGCCTTTATCCTTTCGTCAAGTCCTCTTATGCAGTCAAATACGCCGTTTCCGAGAAAGTGAGGTACTACCTGTTGCGCTATGTCGTGCGCCTTGTTGGTGATAACTCCGAGCTTATAGCCTTTTTCGCAGGCGGTTTTCAGAAGCTCGGGTATACCGTCGTAGGGGGCGGTCTTGTCCTCGCTGTGCAGAGCATAATACTCCATAAACATTGCGAGAGCCTGTTCCTTATATTCCTGCTTATCCTGTGGCAGACAGCGTTCTATCAGCTTTGGTATGCCGTTTCCGACAAAATATTTGTACTCGTCGATAGTATGAGTGGGAAATCCCAGTTTGCACAAAATGTGGTTTGCACTGTCGCCGAGGTCGTCAATTGTATTTAAAAGCGTACCGTCAAGGTCAAAAATAAGTGCTTTATAGCTCATAAAATCCCTCTTTTCTTATGCTACTATTATATAGCTTAGGATTGTCCGT